>NZ_JAHLRC010000167.1:0-6292 GCF_018919545.1 Citrobacter sp. S46_ASV_140 | reverse complement strand
ATTCAGGAATCACCGCATAGCGTACGGGTAGTAATGCCGGTCCCTGTGACATACAGTCACATTTATGATTTTTCATCCCTGTTCTCCTGCATATTCTAACTGTAAAGTTCTTAATTAATGCTCTTCACGAATTTCATTCCATTGCTGTTCTGTGACATGGGACGTGATTTGAATAAAATTTCCTCTTTCACTTCGTCTATTTATTTCAAGCAGTTTTTTAATAACGCTATGGTTATAAAATTCCGGAGCTACATTAATTGAACACTCACCCCATTTAATAAGATCTTCTATATCAAAGAAAGCACACAACTCGGCTTTTTTAAGTGAATCTCTTAATATCTTAAACACCTCTACTTCCGAAAATCGTTCACTACTCAAATGCGCTAAGCGATAATTACAAATAATCTTATTTTTTATCCCTGCAAAATTTATATCACGCCAATTGTCAGCACTCAGCGATAAAGTATATGAAAGTCGAACTTGATTATTAGATTTATTTATTTTATTGATAAACTGTCCATCGCCATCAATAAAACTCCACACTTCAACTGGTCCTAACAAACGTCGTTGTTGCCAATCATCCAGGATGGAGAAAAGAGAGATTATAATTGCGGGGTCATAATACCGAAGCAATACATCTTTGCCATCACGCTGTTGGATAGCGACTTTTCCCAGGTAATCAGCGAGATTTATAATATTATCTGCACACGTAAGCCAACCACAAATCATCCTGCCCTTACCCAGCAGTATCTCATTAGGTTCTATCTCTTTCAGGGCCTGCATAATACTTTCATGTAGTATATTACAATCAGCAGGTAAAGATAAATCCAGTGAAACCAAACAGGGTTCAAATTCAGCTGATAGATAACGAGTAGCAACAGGTACCCTTACAACATCCCTACTTTTTATTTTATCATAGAATGACGAATCTTTATTCCTCAGTCTTATAATTGCATTATCAATCATTAATATGCAATTTCTATTTAACGTTATAAAATGATTAAATATTTGTTCACCAATGTCATCCCCTCGTTTTTGCATTGCCGGTAAGGAGTAATCATAAGTTATTAAAGATTCCTTCATTTGCCCTCCATTAACCCAGCGTCACGGTAGGGCTTTGCGTACCACCAGCAGCATCAATGGCTGTGGCGCAAGGATCCGGTAACTCTATGCTAGCATTCAATGTTGCAGGAGCCATTTTCTGAATTCCAATACTCTTCACGCGAACATTGCCTGGCGCCCCTACTTCTATTTCACCATCTTTAAGCCTGATATATGCACCGCCACAACTGAGTACTAACTCTGTCGCTGCGGTAATAATCACCTGCTCATCTTTGCTGGCTATACTCAACGTTTTCTTTGCCATGAGATCCATTGCATCTCCCTGTGCCTGAATCTCCACTTTTCCTTTGCTGGCAAAAATTTTAATCCCCATCCACTGAGCGAAAAGACTTATTGTTTCTTTCACACCAAGGCGGAATTTTTTAGCGACACTGACATCCGCGTCCGCTCCAGAGGTTACAATGATATTCTCACCTGATGAGAGTTGGATACTGGCGGGAGTCACCTGAGCGATACCGGCAGGAGCAGAAAAAAGTAAAGCCTGTTTCTTGAGGTCTGTCATAGACTCCATCAACAATGCTTTTTGCCTCTCGATATCAGCCAGTTCTGCTTTCGCTTTTTCTGCCGCAGAACGAATACCTTTCGCATCCTGAAGCGCAGCTTGTAAGTTCGCTACTGCTTCATGCATATCTAACTGCAAACCTCCAGCTAATTCCTGACGATCGGCGCTGATAAAAATCCCCTTCCCTGCCCGAATAGCTCCCCACTGGTCTGTACGTAGTTCAAAGCCCTCTCCCCGCAGCGCGCGCTGCGCATCCACGTTATGCCCCAGGTTCAGTTGCGTCTTCCCGCCGTACTCGGTGCTGAGCTTGATGTGCTCCTCGCCCCGTTTGTCCTCCATGCGCAGTTTGTTATTGGCGGGCGTGCGGATGACGTTGCGGGTGTGGTTTGCCTCCGTCACGTGGTCAGGATGTCGGGAGTCATGCAGCGCATGGGCGATATAGGGCCGGTCCGGATCCCCTTCATGGAACGCCACCGCCACTTCTGTGCCCTGTATCAGCGGGAAGTGAATACCGTAGGTGTCGCCGCCATAGGGTTTGGCAAGGCGCACTGGCATACTTTCGTAGCCCTGTTGTTTATCATCACGATCCGCATCAAACTTAACCCAATAAAGCCCGCTCTGATTCAAATGAGCATATTCATCATTCTTTTTCGGGCTTGAAACACGTGCCATTAGCGTGCCGCTAATCACTGGCCGCGGTTTTAGTGGAGGTCTCCAACAGCGCGTTTCACTGTAAACGGTCGCCATCAACACCACTTGTAGTGCTTCCTTTCGGCTTGCGCTGAATGAAACCGCCGTAACCAGCAAGCTGTTACACACACTGGCAGGAAGCGTTGGGACAGGTGTGGATTCCGTAATATTCAGGACCTGAGCCGGGCTGAGGCTTACATCGGTTGATAATCCAGTGATTGTGGCTTGTGAGGAGAGATAACGCTCATGTTCCAGACGAGCCCAAAAATTCCCTGTCTCAGGCGATGGAGATACCTTATCACCCGTTTCAAGATGGCGCGGGCGATAGTGGTAAACATCCCCGTAAGTCACCCCGTCACCGTCACCGTAAGTCATATCGGCTTGTGCAGAAAATAATATTTTCTGTGCCTGACGATGGTTATAGTCCCCAGCAGTAACCGATGCCTGCACTGCAGACTGGTGGAACTGAATATCCCAGACTGAGTCGATACCATTGTCATTCATTCCGGAGGGACTATTCAGCGGTAATGTTTTGCCAAACTCCCATGCGCTTTGTTTGTCAGCAAAATAGATCACTTCAGTACCAGCATCAGGCTGAAGCCTGAAGAAGAAGAATATTCCCACTTCAGAGAGCAAACGTTCAATAAAGACCAGATCGCTTTCGTGATACTGATTAATTTGCTCTCGTTTTGGATATTCCATTGCCAAATCAAAATTATATTCCCAGTCTTTTAAACCATGCTCCTGTAAAATTTGACTAACAACGTCCGGAACTGACATATTTATAAAAAAACGGTGCGTGCGAAATTGATTTTTCAACAACGCGACAAAAGGTTCAATGATTAACTGATAGGTTGCCTGGTCTTTTGAACCACTTATACGATGGAAAGATGTCACAATACCATGTACCACTTTTCGGGCAGTTAACTCACTTAACTTCCCTATTCCCATGGTCAATGTAGTCGATTTTCTAAGTATCGACTCTGCTGCAATGTCTTTATCATTGCTGGAAAAATGAACTACATATCGATACAGCGAACTCATTTCCTCCGTACCACTAAAATTAATAACATCCAGTACAGACTTGCATGAAGGGATATACAATTGATAACGGTTTAACGTATTTTCAGATATAAATGACATCCCACCACCCAGTGATTCAGACATTCCCATATATTTAACCCTGTAATTTTATAAAGAGCTATTTTCAGAAAGTAAAAGCTACTCTCAACGCATTGTCTTTATTAAAACAACTATATCCGCTTTCTTATTTGTGACAATGGAAAAAGTAAATCGAAGATTATCGCTAGATATCCAAAGCTCTTCCCTACCATTATCACTATAATCATAAAGATGAAAACCAAGACCTGTTAGATAATTACGAATAACTTTTGCATCACCACCGTGAAAAATAATAAGATTTGTTTCCCGAGTACTTCCCTCAGGAGAAATATATTCGAAATAATAATTATTTGAGATCCTTGGGGCCTGCTTGATATCAACATCTGTGTAGAAATAGTAATCAAAAAAATCACTTTCCCGATATTCTAATTTATCTGGCCAGGGTATTAAAAGAGGTGACAAGGAAATCAAAGCAATAGTCACCAGTAATATTTTATAGTAGCTCAATACCATTCACCTCGACAAAAATGAATAATAACCGCCATCCCCGCTGATCACTTGTACCCGACCAGAAGTGAAATCACTCCACGGTTGCACCCATGTCATAAACGAAGGCAAACTCCCTTTATAGGGTTTATGAACAGCACAATTATCCGACGGGTCTGGAAACAGTAATGGTAAAAATCCTTTATTCTTATAATTGCCTATCGGCCCATAAAAATCCCATCGATTCAGTGCTCGCTCTTTACTGACTAACCTTAGTCTTGACTGGTAGTCTGAGGGAAGAATTGCCCTGTAGAAGCCTAAAAGATCAGAGGTAAGATCCTCTCCGCTAAAACCACTGTCGGTATACCAACTAAAGCACCAATTAGCTTGCAAACTTTCAAACAAGCGCGCCGTCGTCATCATCATGGCCAACGCAACGCTGTTTTTCTCACATGCAGATAAACCTTGTTTGATACGCCACTTAACAAACTTTCCTGTACCAAACTGGCGATGGTATACAAACATTTTTTGGCTATAAGTGACTTCATAATAACCATCACAGCCTGATTCACCTCGTTTTATATCTATCATCAGGTTTTTGATATCACTTCCCTGTGCATGGCCTATATCTATCCATCCCAATATTTCGCTATAAACAAGCCCTGTTTTACGAGTCGATGTCCACTCAGAAGGTTCAATAATATCGTTACGTTTACTCATTATTAAACTCCAGCATCATTAGCTCTTAACTCAAACTCAATACTACAAGTAGATCGGACAGAATAATGGTAGAGAACGCTTAACTGCTCCAGCCCCTCAAAACGCACCACATCCAGTGCATGCGGGCATGAAGGAATCGTTAAGCTGTAGCGGTTAAGCGTGGGCCGTGATGTTGTTAGTTCCATATTCATAGAGTTAACTCCATTTAATTAAATATATTTACGTACTTATAAAACCATCATAATATTGACCAACACCATTTCCCATTAACTAAAGAATCACAGGTAATCATCCCAATTACTACGCACACCTGACCTATCAACTCCTTATTAAACCCCACTTTATTAATAAGTCTGGCAAACCTGTATTTGTCATCAGCATTCGCTCTGTGATGTTCTGTATCCATAAAATCATAGGCCAGATATCCCATACTCACCGGAAATGATATAAGCCCTTTTGTCAAAGCAGCTATAAATCCAGAATCATCAATGTTAATAGCTTCGAGCATATCTTTGGCAAGCTCTTTAGCACCATCCATATTTAGTCCTGTTGCGCAACGCATATCCCAGTACAATATAAAACCCAGCATTAGTCTTATCTCTGGGTTTTATTTTTCACTCGTTATCAATTATCAATTCAATTCCCTCTTCATCACTCCAACTCAAAGTGAGCTGCTGAGGTTTTTGCTGCCGGGAAAGATACGTTAACAACTGCTGGCTGAGCACTGGCAAGATTTGTTGATTTAGCAGGCTATCAATATTCCTCGCCCCCGTATCCGGTAGCAGACAAGCGGCTGTCAGGGCATCAAAAAGGTTCTCAGATATCGTCGTAGTGATGCCGTAGTGACGCAGTAATCGCTGTCTAACTTGATCCAGTTTCATTTGTACAATCGTACGTAACGCAGGTTCACTGAGCGGATGGTAGATAATAGTCTGGAAGCGGGCCAGTAGCGCCGGCTGGAAATGATCACGCAAGAGGGGGCGCAGCAGCTCGTGCAGATCGGACTCCGTGGTTTCCGGCTGTTCTTCCAGCATCTGCATCACAGCGTCGCCGCCAAGATTGGAAGTCATCAAAATAACGGTGTTGCGAAAATCAATTTCTCGGCCTTCACCATCTCGCATGAAACCGCGGTCAAATACCTGGTAAAACAGGTTTATGACGTCGCGATGCGCTTTTTCTACTTCATCCAGCAATACCACGCTATAAGGGCGTTTTCGCACTGCTTCAGTCAGGATCCCTCCCTGACCATAACCCACATACCCCGGAGGTGAGCCCTTGAGTTGGCTCACGGTGTGCGACTCCTGATACTCAGACAGATTAATCGTGATCAGCGATTTTTCACCGCCAAAGTGAATGTCAGCCAGGGCCAGCGCCGTCTCCGTTTTCCCGGTTCCGCTTGGTCCAGTTAGCAGAAAAACACCCTGTGGGCCGTTTTCCGGCGTAAGTCCTGTTTTTGATGCCCGCAACCGCTGTGCGATAGTATTTAGCGCGTAATCCTGCCCGACAACGCGGTTTCCCATCTGGGTTTCAAGCGTCAGCAAGTCTGTCTGGGAGTCCTTCATTAGTGAAGACAACGGTACACCGGTCCAGTCGGCGATCACCGTAGCTACTGTGCGCGCGTCTACATCCGGAAACAGTAAAGGATGGCCC
>NZ_JAHLRC010000166.1:0-6293 GCF_018919545.1 Citrobacter sp. S46_ASV_140 | reverse complement strand
TGCATATACTACGCAGTCGTATCAGCGACAGCGTTTATCACATTATTGAGAGCGATATACATAAAGACTGGAATTTAAGCATGGTTGCCAGTTGCTTATGCCTGAGCCCCAGTTTGTTAAAGAAAAAGCTCAAAAGTGAAAATACAAGTTACAGCCAAATAATTACCACGTGTCGCATGCGTTATGCCGTCAATCAATTATTGATGGATGGCAAAAACATTTCCCAGGTTTCTCAACTGTGCGGATATAACAGTACCTCGTACTTTATTTCCGTATTCAAAGAGTTCTATGGGATGACGCCTCTGCATTATGTCAGTCAACATAGGGAGCCATCCGCTGCCTGATTTTTAATCAGTTAGCGATAAGCCATAATAATATCAGCATTAGCGATACCCCCAGTCCGCCATCATAAAATAGTCTTCTGAAGAGGTATGATAAGACGTCATTTATCCTTATCAGGAGTTACTAAATATGTCGACGGATGCTGATGCTCACAAAGTGGGCTTAATCCCCGTCACCCTTATGGTGTCGGGGAATATTATGGGTTCCGGTGTATTCCTGCTACCCGCAAACCTTGCGTCAACTGGCGGGATTGCAATCTACGGATGGTTGGTCACTATTATCGGTGCTTTGGCGCTGTCGATGGTGTACGCGAAAATGTCGTCCTTAGACTCCAGTCCCGGTGGTTCTTACGCTTATGCCCGCCGCTGTTTCGGTCCTTTTTTGGGCTACCAGACCAACGTCCTGTACTGGCTGGCTTGCTGGATTGGTAACATCGCCATGGTGGTTATTGGCGTCGGTTACCTGAGCTACTTCTTCCCCATCTTAAAAGATCCGCTGGTCCTGACACTGACCTGCGTCGTGGTGCTGTGGATCTTCGTGTTGCTGAACATTGTCGGACCAAAAATGATCACCCGTGTACAGGCCGTCGCAACGGTACTGGCGCTGGTGCCAATTGTCGGTATTGCCGTCTTCGGCTGGTTCTGGTTCCGGGGTGAAACCTATATGGCGGCATGGAACGTCAGCGGTATGAACACCTTCGGTGCGATTCAAAGCACTCTGAACGTAACTTTGTGGTCATTTATCGGCGTGGAAAGCGCCTCCGTCGCGGCAGGTGTGGTTAAAAATCCCAAACGTAACGTGCCTATCGCCACCATGGGCGGCGTGCTGATTGCCGCCGTTTGCTATGTGCTCTCCACCACGGCGATTATGGGTATGATCCCTAACGCGGCGCTGCGTGTTTCAGCCTCCCCGTTCGGTGATGCCGCACGCATGGCGCTGGGAGACACCGCTGGGGCGATTGTCTCCTTCTGTGCCGCGGCCGGGTGCCTTGGTTCCCTGGGCGGCTGGACGCTGCTTGCCGGGCAAACCGCCAAAGCGGCAGCCGATGACGGCCTGTTTCCACCGATTTTTGCCCGCGTTAACAAAGCCGGTACGCCGGTAGCCGGGTTAATTATCGTCGGCGTTCTGATGACCATCTTCCAGTTCAGCAGCATGTCGCCAAACGCTGCGAAAGAGTTTGGTCTGGTCTCTTCAGTCTCCGTTATTTTCACGCTGGTGCCGTATCTTTACACCTGCGCCGCGCTGCTGCTGCTCGGCCATGGTCACTTTGGTAAAGCGCGTCCGATGTACTTACTGGTGACCTTTATCGCTTTTGTTTACTGTATTTGGGCCGTTGTCGGTTCCGGTGCCAAAGAGGTGATGTGGTCATTCGTCACACTGATGATCATCACCGCGCTGTATGCACTGAACTACAATCGGATCCATAAAAACCCATATCCATTGGATGCTCCGGTAAACAATAGCTAACGCAAACAGTCGTCGTTGCCCGATGGCGTAAGTTCATCGGGCCAACGCCGCCCCCCGCGATTCCTGAAATCAACATTAAGAACTTAAGGTTGGCTTAATTTTACTTTGAGAGGATTTGTACCACTTAGTCGATGGAACCCCCTTAATGTTTAAGCACCTGTTTAAAAGACCCACTCTCGGGCTAATCAGCTGGCTTCTCCTGATCTCATTTTATCTTGCGACTTTCCTGAACATTGCGTTCTATAAACAAGTGCTGCAAGAACTGCCCCTGGATTCTGTGCGCAACCTGCTGGTGTTTTTGTCGATGCCGGTCGTCGCTTTCAGCGTCATGAACATTGTGCTGACGCTGGCCTCATTCCTGTGGCTTAATCGCCTGGTGGCCTGCGTTTTCATTCTGGTTGGCGCATCGGCCCAATATTTCATCATGACCTACGGCATCATCATTGACCGTTCGATGATCGCCAATATGATGGACACCACACCCGCCGAAACCTTTGCTTTGCTGACACCGCAAATGCTCATCACGCTCGGAGTAAGCGGCATTCTCGCCGCGCTCATTGCCTGCTGGGTAAGAATCAAACCGATCGCCCCGGCCATGCGCAGCGTACTGTTCCGTGGCGCGAATATTCTGATCTCCGCGCTGCTGATCGTGCTGGTCGCCGCGTTCTTCTACAAAGATTACGCCTCACTGTTTCGCAACAATAAAGAACTGGTGAAATCCCTCAGCCCATCCAACAGCATTGTGGCGACCTCTTCCTGGTATTCACACCAGAGGCTGGCCCACCTGCCGCTGGTACGCATTGGTGAAGACGCCCATCGCAATCCGTTGATGGTGAAAGAAAAGCGTAAGAACCTGACGATTGTGGTGCTCGGCGAGACCTCACGCGGCGATAACTTCTCGCTGTCAGGCTATTCGCGCCAGACCAACCCGTTGCTGGAAAAAGATGATGTGGTCTATTTCCCCCGCACCACATCCTGCGGAACGGCAACGGCAGTATCTGTCCCCTGCATGTTCTCGGGTATGCCACGCGCGCACTACGATGAAGAACTGGCGCAGCATCAGGAAGGCGTGCTCGACATTATTCAGCGGGCGGGAATTAACGTTCTGTGGAACGACAACGACGGCGGCTGCAAAGGGGCATGCGACCGGGTACCGCACCAGAATATGACTAAGCTGAACCTGTCAGGGCAGTGTATTGACGGGGAATGCTACGATGACGTGCTGTTCCACGGGCTGGAAGAGTACATTAATAACCTGCAAGGCGACGGCGTGATTGTGCTGCACACCATCGGCAGCCACGGTCCGACCTATTACAACCGCTATCCTGCGCAGTTCAAGAAATTTACGCCAACCTGTGACACCAACGAAATCCAGACTTGTTCACAGCAACAGTTGGTCAATACCTATGACAACACCATTCTTTACGTCGACTATATTGTTGATAAAGCAATCAATATACTGAAAGAGCATCAGGATAATTTCACCACCAGCCTGGTCTACCTTTCCGATCACGGTGAATCCTTAGGGGAAAATGGCATCTATTTACACGGCCTGCCGTATTCGATTGCGCCAGATACGCAAAAACATGTGCCGATGCTGCTGTGGCTCTCAGAAGATTATCAGCAACGCTATCAAGTCTCTCAGACATGTTTGCAAAAACGGGCAGGCTCAGAGGACTTCTCACAGGATAATCTCTTCTCAACCCTGCTGGGATTAACAGGCGTGCAAACACAGAAATATCAGGCGGCAGATGATATTCTGCAACCCTGCCGGGGAGGCTAAACGAATGAAAATTCTGATTGTTGAAGACGATACGTTGTTATTACAGGGACTGATACTCGCCGCGCAAACAGAAGGCTATGCCTGCGACGGCGTATCAACGGCCCGTGCCGCGGAGCAGTGTCTGGAGACCGGCCATTACAGTCTGGTGGTTCTGGACCTGGGCTTACCGGATGAAGACGGCCTGCACTTCCTGAACCGCATCAGACAGAAAAAATACACCGTGCCGGTGCTTATCCTCACCGCCCGCGATACGGTGAAAGACCGGGTCAGCGGGCTGGACGTTGGCGCCGATGACTATCTGGTCAAACCGTTCGCACTGGAAGAACTGCATGCCCGCATCCGGGCGCTGCTGCGTCGTCATAACAATCAGGGTGAAAGCGAACTCATTGTCAGTAACCTGACGCTGAATATCGGTCGTCGCCAGGTGTGGATGGATGGACAAGAAGTTATCTTAACGCCGAAAGAATACGCACTCCTGTCGCGCCTGATGCTTAAAGCGGGCAGCCCGGTACACCGGGAGATCCTGTATAACGACATCTACAGCTGGGATAACGAACCGTCGACCAATACGCTGGAAGTGCACATTCACAACCTGCGGGACAAAGTGGGTAAAGCACGTATCCGCACAGTCAGGGGATTTGGCTATATGCTGGTTGCCACTGAGGAAAGCTAAGTGAAGCTACTGCAATATCTAAAAAAACCGCTCCCGCTTCGTCATCGCCTGATGCTGACCATCGGTCTTATTCTGCTAGTCTTCCAGTTGATTAGCACCTTCTGGTTGTGGCACGAAAGCACCGAACAAATACAGCTATTTGAGCAGGCGTTACGCGAAAATCGTAACAACGATCGCCACATCCTGCATGAAATCCGCGAGGCCATCGCCAGTCTGATCGTCCCCGGTATTTTTATGGTCAGCCTGACGCTGCTGATTTGCTACCAGGCAGTGCGGCGTATTACTCGCCCGCTGGCGGATCTGCAAAAAGAGTTAGAAACGCGGGCAGCCGATAACCTTGCTCCGATTGAAGTTCACAGTTCAACCGTTGAGATCCAGGCGGTCGTCTCAGCGCTCAACGAGCTGGTGACGCGGCTGACGAGCACCATTGAAAACGAACGCTTATTTACCGCCGATGTCGCCCACGAACTGCGCACCCCACTGTCAGGCGTTCGCCTGCATCTGGAATTACTGTCCAAAACCCATAAGGTCGACGTTTCACCGTTAATTGCCCGCCTTGACCAAATGATGGACAGCGTATCGCAACTGCTGCAACTCGCCCGCGTTGGACAGTCGTTCTCGGCCGGGAGCTACCAGCACGTCAAACTGCTGGAGGACGTGATTTTGCCCTCCTACGATGAACTCAGCACCATGCTGGACCAGCGTCAGCAGACGCTGCTCCTACCGCAAAGCACGGCGGACGTTGTCGTACGTGGCGATGCGACGCTATTACGAATGCTGCTGCGAAATCTGGTGGAGAACGCGCATCGTTACAGCCCGGAAGGCACCCATATTACGATTAGCCTGAATACAGAGCATGATGCCGTTATCGCCGTCGAAGATGAAGGCCCTGGCATTGATGAGAGTAAATGCGGGGAGCTGAGTAAAGCGTTTGTGCGTATGGACAGCCGTTTTGGCGGGATTGGGCTGGGGCTGAGCATTGTCAGTCGTATCACCCAGTTACATCACGGGCATTTCTATTTGCAAAATCGTCAGGGAACCACCGGCACTCGCGCTTGGGTGGAATTAGCGAAAGGTCAGTAAGAACTCACCCAAACGTACAAAAAGCTGCTGACGATCAGCACGCTGCACACGGTGGTCAAACTTTCATAAATGCGGTTTTTCATGACACTCTCCTCCAATACTCTGGAGGAGAGTTTACCTGACACAGATTAAGCCAACCTTAAGTTGATATGATAAATCACATGATTACTCATCAATCCGCGGATGCTGCTGCACCAGGCGCGTACGCTTAAGCTGCAGCTCAGCAATTTCCTGATCGATATCTTCGATTTTATGCTCAATATTATCGTAGTGCTCGCCGAGGAGCTCTTTCGCTTCATGAATATCCGAAGCGGCAGGCGTAGCCCCCTTCAGCGGCTGATTAGCCGTCTCTTTCATGGTCACGCCGGTAATTAAACCTATCACCGCAATCACCATCAGATAATAAGCAGGCATCATCAGATTCTGCGAGCTTTCCACCAGCCATGCGGCCAACGTCGGTGTCAGACCAGCGACCAATACCGAGATATTAAACGCTGCGGCCAGGGCACTGTAGCGAATATGCGTCGGGAACATCGCTGGTAACGTTGACGCCATCACCCCGGTAAAGCAGTTGAGGATCACCGCCAGCATCAGCAACCCGGCGAAAATCAGGCCGATGACGTTACTGTTAATCAGAATAAATGCCGGAATAGCCAGCACAAACAGCGCAATACTGCCCATAATCACAAACGGACGGCGTCCGAAGCGGTCGCTGAGCAGACCCATCACCGGCTGCACAAACAGCATACCAATCATGATGGCGATAATAATCAGCACGCCGTGGTCTTCAGAGTAATGCAGGTTATGCGACAGGTAGCTCGGCATATAGGTGAGCAGCATGTAGTAGGTGACGTTGGTGGCAATCACCAGACCAATACATGCCAGCAGGCTGCGCCAGTGCCTGGTCGCAATCTCTTTAAACGACACCTTCGGACCGTCCTGCAG
>NZ_JAHLRC010000165.1:0-6294 GCF_018919545.1 Citrobacter sp. S46_ASV_140 | reverse complement strand
TTGCTGAACAGTGGGGACGAAATGCTGGTTCCTGCTCCTGATTATCCGCTGTGGACGGCGGCGGTATCGCTCTCCGGCGGTAATGCCGTGCACTACCTGTGTGACGAATCATCAGACTGGTTCCCGGACCTCGATGATATCCGCGCCAAAATCACGCCGCGTACACGTGGGATCGTCATCATCAACCCAAACAACCCAACCGGCGCTGTTTACTCTAAAGAGTTGCTGATGGAGATTGTTGAGATTGCTCGCCAGAACAACCTCATCATCTTTGCGGATGAGATTTACGACAAAATTCTCTACGACGATGCTGAACACCACTCCATCGCTGCAATGGCGCCGGATCTGCTGACCATCACCTTCAATGGCCTGTCAAAAACCTATCGCGTTGCCGGTTTCCGTCAGGGCTGGATGGTGCTGAACGGGCCGAAGAAACATGCTAAAGGATATATTGAAGGTCTTGAGATGCTGGCCTCTATGCGCCTGTGTGCCAACGTTCCGGCGCAACATGCCATTCAGACCGCGCTGGGCGGATACCAGAGCATCAGCGAATTTATCATGCCTGGTGGGCGTCTGTATGAACAACGCAACCGCGCCTGGGAACTGCTCAATGACATTCCTGGTGTCTCCTGCGTAAAACCGCGCGGCGCGCTGTATATGTTCCCGAAAATTGATGCTAAACGCTTCAACATTCATGACGACCAGAAGATGGTACTCGACTTCCTGCTGCAGGAAAAAGTACTGCTGGTTCAGGGAACAGCGTTCAACTGGCCGTGGCCGGATCATTTCCGCATCGTCACGCTGCCGCGTATTGACGATATTGAAATGTCGTTGAGTAAATTTGAGCGTTTCCTGTCAGGGTATCACCAGTTGTAATTAAACAAAGGCTGTCGGATGGATGACGAGTATTTGCATCTGACAGCCTTCTCTGCGCAAAATGACTCTTAGGTTGCCATCATATAAGGGTCGTTATGAAGCAGAGCCATTTTTTTGCCCACCTCTCCCGTCTGAAGCTCATTAATCGCTGGCCGCTGATGCGCAACGTGCGCACCGAAAACGTGTCTGAACACAGTCTGCAGGTTGCCATGGTTGCCCATGCGCTGGCCGCGATCAAAAACCGCAAATTTGGTGGTCAGGTTAATGCTGAGCGTATTGCTCTGTTGGCGATGTATCACGATGCGTCAGAAGTGCTGACCGGTGATCTCCCTACCCCGGTGAAATATTTCAACTCGCAGATTGCGCAGGAATATAAAGCGATAGAGAAAATTGCCCAGCAAAAACTGGTCGATATGGTACCTGATGAACTGCGCGATATTTTTGCGCCGCTCATTGATGAACATGCCTTAAGTGAAGAAGAGAGATCGATTGTTAAACAGGCCGATGCCCTGTGCGCGTATCTGAAGTGTCTGGAGGAACTCTCTGCCGGTAACAACGAATTTCTGCTTGCCAAGACGCGTCTGGAAAAAACGCTGGAGTCGCGACGCAGCGAAGAGATGGACTACTTTATGGACGTGTTTGTCCCGAGTTTTCACCTCTCATTAGATGAAATCAGCCAGGATTCTCCGCTATAAACGCATGACCCGGTGGCGGCGAAGACATCCCCGTCGCCACCAGACAACAACATCAAAACGGAAACAGCATCGGGATCATCACCACGCACACCGCCATCACAATGATGGTAAACGGTACGCCAATCTTCACGAAATCGCTAAAGCTGTAGTTGCCAGGTCCGAGCACCAGAGTGTTTACCGGGGAAGAGACCGGTGTCATAAAGGCTGCGGATGCCGCCATCGCAATCCCCATCGCAAAAGGATACGGTGAAACGCCCATCGACTTTGCAGCCGCCAGCGCGATTGGCGCCATCAGCACCGCCGTCGCGGTGTTGGAGATAAATAACCCGATAGTCGCACACAGCACGAACAGGCAGCCCAACATCATATACGGGCCATACCCGCCGCCGACATCCATCAGCCCTTTCACCACCAAGTCGACACCGCCGGTTTTTTGTAAAGCCAGCGCGAAGGGCATCATCCCTACAATCAAAATAATGCTTGGCCAGTGAATCGCTTTATAGGCACTTTCGGCATCAATACAGCGAAATTTCCCCATCAGCAGACAGGCGATGATCGCAGCCACCGTATTGGGTATTTCATCAGTGAGCATCAGAGCAACCATCAGCACCAGACAGAAAATCGCATGCGGTGCCTGGCTGTGCGCCGGAGAAGCTTCACTGACTTCCTCGGGCATATTCAGCACGACAAAATCACGCCCTTTTTGTCCCAACAGTGTGATGAGCTTCCAGTTGCCCACCACTAATATGATATCGCCCATCAGCAATGGCTCATCCACCACCGCTCCAGCCAGAGCCGCGCCATCGCGCTTCAGCCCAACGACATTCAGCCCGTAGCGGGTACGAAAAGCGATTTCCCGTACCGTTTTGCCGATCAATTCCGATTCAGGGATCAGAGAGATCTCGGCCATCCCCACATCAAGCGCCTGCTCGGAGAAGTATTCGCCGCGCAGTACCATTGGTTCCAGAAACTGTTCACTGCAAAATTCACGCAGGTCGACATCGGCCGCGGACATATCAATCAGCAATACATCACGGGCGCGAAACTCAGAAACCCCGTTAACGTCGACTATTACGCGACGAAAGCGACGCCAGCGTTCCACGCCAATCACGTTTGCCCCGTAGCGCTCACGCAGCTTCAGATCATCCAGACGCTGGCCAATCATAGGAGAACCGGGACGAATCGCCAGGCGACGCGCGCGCCCGGTCAGACGATATTCTTTAATCAGATCGCGAAAGGTCCGGCGTTTCCAGCCGTCTCCCGGCTGTCTGGAATCTTCTCCCTTGAGCATAAAGCGCATCAGCAGCATATAAATTATGCCGAGAACCAGAACCACCAGCCCCAGCGGGGTAACGCTAAAAAAGCTGAACCCGTTAAGTCCTTCACGTAACAGTTCACTGTTGACGACCAGGTTCGGCGGCGTCGCCACCAGCGTCATCATGCCGCTTATCAATCCGGCAAAGCTCAGCGGCATCATCAGGCGTGAAGGGGAAATTTCCATGCGCATGGAAACGCTTAAGACCACCGGGATAAAGATGGCGACCACGCCGGTCGAACTCATAAACGCCCCGAGCCCGGCAACGGTAATCATCAGCAACACCAGCATTTTGACTTCACTGCTGCCAGCCACCTTCACCAGCCAGGCACCCATTACCGTCGCCACCCCGGTACGCACCAGGCCGTCGCCGATAATGAATAATGCCGCTATCAAAATAACGTTAGGATCGCTGAATCCGGAAAAGGCTTCTGTGATGCTCAATGTTCCGCTCAGAACAAAGGCAATGATGACCAGCAAAGCGACCGCGTCCATACGCACTCTGCCAGTGACAAACAAGACGACGGCAATCGCCAGCAATGAGAGAACCCATGTCAATTCACCGTTCACAACATATCCTTGTTAAATGAGAGGGATGGATCGATTCTGCCATAAAAAAGCCCCAACAATCTGGGGCTAAATCATGTTCAGGTATTTCTTACCACGACCACATTTCCGTTAGGCTGTTTGGTCACAGAAATATGTTCCAGACTGGTCAGCGAAAAATCGACCTCATCCAGACGCGGCGTGTCCACAGGCGCGTTGACCGCTATCACATGACACCCTGCAGCCAGTCCTGAAAGCACCCCAGCGGGCGCATCTTCCACCACCGCGCATTCCTGTGGCGCAAGACCCAGAAGCTGGGCGCCTAACAGATAGGCGTCTGGCTCGGGTTTGCCTCTTTTTACCCGCTCGGCGGTGACAAACACTTCAGGAGCAGGCAGCCCCGCGACACGATGACGCGCTCGTGCGACCGGCATGGATCCGGAGGTCACAATCGCCCATGGAATACCCGCTTTATTGAGGTGGTTGAGTAAATCAACCGCTCCCGGCAGCGCAGTGATCCCCGCGGTTTCCGTCGCTTCGATCTGCTCCAGGCGGGTGAATTCCGCGGCGATCTCAGCCTCAGATTTGCCCACCATAAAGTGTCGCAGGGAGGTAATGGCCTGCTTGCCATGAATAAAGCCGAGCACCTCGGCGTGATCGAGGCCAAAACGATCGGCCCAGTTGCACCACGCGCGTTCTACTGCGGGTAAGGAATCGACCAGCGTTCCATCCAGATCAAACAGAAAACCTTTGCACTGCACGCTCGCCCCCTCAGGCATTAATGATTTGGTTAATTTCATTCGCACTCAGGTGATACTGGCGCGGGCAAGAGTGCCAAACATTCAGCATACGCTGATATTTTTCCCACATCGGGGTCTGGGCGTTGAAGCCATGCGTACCCGCATCAAAGTGGGTATAACGACCTTCTACATTAACCATAAAACGTACGTACCCGAGGTAACGGGCTTCCGTTGCGGCGTCAAAGCCAAGGAAGGTCACGCGGCGCTCATCAATAGCCTGCGCGTCCTTAAGATTAGTCCAGGACACATGTAATGCGTGATACATCTCCATAATATCGATAATCGTACGACAGGTTTCTTCCGTCAGCTCACCAAACTCACGATCCAGCTCGCGCATCTGCAAGCCGTAACCGCGTTCAATAATCGTCTGCAAACGACGATAACGCTCGGCGTTAGTGGGATCGAGCATAGTCATCATTTTGTACTGATTAGACAAAATCAGACGTTGAGCGTTGGTCATTTCCATTTGGGACTCCTGTATCACTACTACTGCGATGAAAAAAAAGAAGGCATCTTGTGCCTTCTTTTATATGCGTAATCAGGGGTCAATTACAAATCATCAAGGAAAGTTTTATCCAGTTGTTTGAAGGCACGCTTAAGCGTGTCAGCCAGCGCCTGATAATCAGGCTTTCCTTCTACCGGAGTGAGCGCCTGCCCGGCTTCTTGCAATTTACCCCGAACTTCGTAGAACCAGTTGAGTATTGAAGGCGGCAGCGGCGTTACAGAACGTTTACCCAGCCACCACATGCCCTGCATCGGCAGGCTGAGCGCAAACAGCGCAGTCGCCACGGCCGGTCCCAACTGCCCCCCTAACGCAATTTGCCAGCATAAGGTGAAGACGGCGATAGGCGGCATAAAACGGATCGCGTAACGCGTCATGCGGATCACGCGGTTCTCTACAAACACAGGTGCGAGGCGCTTTTCCATTGGCCACGTCTTCGCATAGTGCTGCCCCCGGCGAAACAAGCTAAAAAAATTGACGGAACGATTATCCGGTGTCGACATGGCGGTTACCTCAACTTCACATATAAAAATTAAAAAATTTGTGCAAAACAACAACTACAAGGGACATCGTTCAAAACATTTTGTCTTTGATACCCACATTCAGGTATCCTGTGCCGGCCTGTAAGGCCTTTAGTCCAAAATCATTGAGTCGTCAAATTGACACATAGTATGCCATTGGCTGAAAAATACGCAAAATGACATAGACTCAAAGGTATTTATTCCATCGTGCCCAAAAAGACTATGGCGCATGATGTTAATCATAAACGTCGGTGTCATCATGCGCTACGCTCTATGACTTCCTGACGTTTTTTTAGCCACGTATCATAAATAGGTACTTCCATGTCGAGTAAGTTAGTACTGGTTCTGAACTGCGGTAGCTCCTCACTGAAATTTGCCATCATCGATGCAGTAAACGGTGAAGAATACCTCTCTGGTTTAGCCGAATGTTTCCATCTCCCAGAAGCACGTATCAAGTGGAAAATGGACGGCGGTAAACAAGAAGCGGCTTTAGGTGCAGGCGCCGCTCACAGTGAAGCGCTGAATTTTATCGTTAATACTATTCTGGCACAAAAACCAGAACTGTCTGCTCAGCTGACTGCGATTGGTCACCGTGTTGTTCACGGCGGCGAGAAATACACCGGCTCTGTGGTTATCGACGATTCTGTTATTCAGGGTATCAAAGACGCAGCCTCTTTTGCACCGCTGCATAACCCTGCACACCTGATCGGTATCGCAGAAGCGCTGAAATCCTTCCCGAATCTGAAAGACAAAAACGTGGCTGTGTTCGACACCGCGTTCCATCAGACCATGCCGGAAGAGTCTTACCTCTATGCTCTGCCATACAGCCTGTACAAAGAACACGGTGTTCGTCGTTACGGCGCGCACGGTACCAGCCACTTCTTCGTGACTCAGGAAGCGGCAAAAATTCTGAACAAACCGGTTGATGAGCTCAACATCATCACTTGCCACCTGGGCAACGGCGGTTCTGTATCTGCTATCCGTAACGGTAAATGTGTTGATACCTCCATGGGTCTGACCCCGCTGGAAGGTCTGGTGA
>NZ_JAHLRC010000164.1:0-6327 GCF_018919545.1 Citrobacter sp. S46_ASV_140 | reverse complement strand
GCCTGAAACCGTGCAACTTCCGCTGATCACAACTTCAGGGGCCTTATTAGGTGATAGTAACGTTGAAGTTCCCATTGTGATTGACTGTGCCAGTGATATCACCAAATTTGAAGTTACCCTGGCAGGGGGCAGTAATTCGAAACTCAGCACGTCAAATAATAAGGTTGATATTACCTTGTCATGGAAGAAAGGTGGAGGAGCCGTAGAATTCGGGAAGCCGGTCGAGCTGAGTAAAGCACCGTTTCTTGTGAGCCAAAAGCAATTTGATGGCTCCTTATTGGCCAGAGTGTCTCCACATACAGGGAACATACCGGCAGGTAATTACACAGCCAGTTTACCGGTGACGTTTACTTATTATTGAGATAGCATAATAAAAGCTGGGGAAATTCCCCAGCTTGTTAATCAATTAATCAAACACGCCATTGATAATTGCGGTCACTACTGAGGTACTCAGTGCAATAAGAACGAAATCATTCCTTACTATTTTCCATTCATAGCCAGGATAATAAGGCCGTTGCCCCAACATCGATGCCGGAACCGTTTTTTTCGCAATGCCTGGTGGTAAGGAGCCACACCCCGTCAGGCCATAATTCACCGCCAAATGTCGGGCAGCCGAAAAACTGATATCAGAATCGACATGATCCGGTTTGCCATATTTTTTACGGTGATCGGATGATGCGTTATTTTTCTGACCCGCATTGCCTTTCTGCGCATTCCCTTTATTTCCGTGATTATCACTATTATTGCCATGGTTGCCACTATTACCATTGCCGTTCCCATTGCCTGGATTCGCCAGTGCCGGGGTGGCAAAGAGCGAAAGAGAAATGAGGGTTGCCAGTACAACTTTTAAACCATGCCGTGTACCTATGCCCCTGTTCATCACCCGTGCTGAGTGGCAGGTGCAGCGCTGAATCATCCAGTTTGCGGGTCGCCACCAGCAACACCCGGAATCCTTGCGCGTTGTAATCTTTCGTTTTCGCCAGCAGTAACTCACGACGGTTTCATTCAGCGCGACCACCTTGTCACCATCAGCATCTCTTCCACTGCGCCTTTGCAAATCAGACTATTATCACCGTTACGTACATCCTCTACCGACGCAATTCGGTTTTCACCGAAGCGAAGTACCGCTCTGTTCATCAGATTTCGCGCGCCTCTCTGGCTGTTACAGTTCAGCCAGGGCAGCGTCAGCACCCGATCGCTTTCCGCTCAAGGCGGCGAAGAATCTCAAGCCAGTCCATCGGCTTAATATCGACGGTTGGGTGTCTTCCTGTATGAGGGAAGATATCTTTGTAAAATGTTGTTATAAATCAAATTTTTACCATTATGGGGTGCTGATATTTTAAAGGAAAATAACACCCCCTAATGTGCCCCAAAAAAGGACTTGATGCCGATTACCTTCAGGCGACAATGGTGGGGTTATTTCTCTTTTTTTATCAGGTATTACAGGGGTTTTGTTGACTTCGAGGGAGCTCAGGAGAGGCATTTTGGCGGAAGATCACAGGAGTCGAACCTGCCCGGGAACGCTGGCGTCCCCAACTGGATTTGAAGTCCAGCCACCTCACCGGAGATGACGATCTTCCGCGCCTCGATTGCTACATGGAGGCGGGGCGCATTATAGCTACTTCCAAACGTTTCCACACCCCCTCACTCACTTTTTTAACTTCCGTTTCTCTATACCATGACCAGTTTCAAATAAATCCCCGCAAAATCCATTACTTACACTTAGACACATTTTTAGACGCTACGCTGATCACAGAAAACAAGAATCGTAATTTGATAACGAGATATCGGAATACCCGCGCTCACAGGGATGGTTTACAAGAACTGTAACCGGTATCAGGGCGTGTGAAAGTGCTAACAAGGATGCGTAATGAAAAGTGAAATTCTGTCTGTTAAAGAGAAGATTGGCTACGGAATGGGCGATGCGGCTAGCCACATTATCTTCGATAACGTCATGTTATATATGATGTTCTTCTATACCGATATTTTTGGTATCCCAGCCGGATTTGTTGGCACCATGTTCTTACTGGCCCGCGCGCTGGATGCCATCTCAGACCCTTGCATGGGGCTGCTGGCCGACCGTACCCGTTCGCGCTGGGGGAAATTCCGTCCGTGGGTGCTGTTCGGCGCACTGCCGTTTGGTCTGGTTTGCGTGCTGGCCTACAGCACGCCGGATCTCAGCCTGAACGGCAAAATGATTTATGCCGCAATCACCTACACGCTGCTGACCCTGCTTTATACCGTGGTCAATATTCCCTACTGCGCGCTGGGCGGCGTGATCACTAATGACCCAACGCAGCGTATCTCCCTGCAATCATGGCGCTTTGTGCTGGCGACGGCGGGCGGCATGCTCTCCACCGTGCTGATGATGCCGTTGGTGAATCTGATTGGTGGCGAGGATAAAGCGTTCGGCTTTCAAGGTGGGATTGCGGTGCTCTCCGTGGTGGCGTTCCTGATGCTGGCGTTCTGCTTCTTCACTACCAAAGAACGCGTGGAAGCGCCGCCGAGCACCACCTCTATGCGTGAAGACCTGCGCGACATCTGGCAAAACGACCAATGGCGCATCGTCGGCCTGCTGACCATCCTCAATATTCTGGCCGTCTGCGTTCGTGGCGGGGCGATGATGTATTACGTCACCTGGATTTTGGGTAAGCCGGAGGTGTTTGTCGCCTTTCTCACCGCCTATTGCGTCGGCAACCTGATCGGCTCTGCGCTGGCAAAACCGCTGACCGACTGGAAATGCAAAGTCAGCGTCTTCTGGTGGACCAACGCTGCGCTGGCGGTGGCGAGCCTGGCGATGTTCTTTGTGCCGATGCACGCCAGCATCACCATGTTTATCTTTATTTTTGTCATTGGTGTACTGCACCAGCTCGTTACGCCAATCCAGTGGGTAATGATGTCCGACACCGTTGATTACGGCGAATGGTGCAACGGTAAACGCCTGACGGGGATCAGCTTTGCGGGCACGTTGTTCGTGCTCAAGCTGGGTCTGGCGCTCGGTGGGGCGCTGATCGGCTGGATGCTGGCGGGCGGTGGCTACGACGCCGCCGCGAAAACCCAGAACAGCGCCACCATTAGCATCATCATCGCCCTGTTCACCATTGTCCCGGCGATTTGTTACCTGCTGAGTGCCGTGATTGCCAAACGCTTCTATACCCTGAAAACGCCGTATCTGACGGAAATTATGAGTCAGCTGGCTCAGGGCGCGCGCCGCAACCAGCAGGATTTCACGACGAAAGAATTACAGAACTAAGGAACTGACGATGAAAATTAGCGATGGAAACTGGCTGACCCAACCTGGCCTGAATTTAATACACCCAATTCAGGTGTTCGACGTTGAACAGCAGGGTAATGAGATGATTGTCTACGTTGCGCCGCGCGACGTGCGTGAACGTACCTGGCAACTGGATACCCCACTCTTCACCTTACGCTTTTTCTCGCCGCAGGAAGGCGTGGTTGGCGTACGTATAGAACACTTCCAGGGCGCGCTGGATACCGGCCCGCATTACCCGCTGAACGTGTTGCAGGACGTCAATGTTGAGATGCGAAACACCGCTGAATTTGCCGAACTGAAGAGCGGCAATCTGAGCGTTCGGGTGACCAAAGGTGAGTTCTGGTCGCTGGATTTCCTGCGTAATGGTGAACGTATTACCGGCAGTCAGCTAAAGAATAGCGGTTACGTGCAGGATACCCACAGCGGGCGTAATTATATGTTTGAGCGTCTGGATTTGGGCGTGGGGGAAACGGTGTACGGGCTGGGGGAGCGTTTTACCGCGTTGGTACGTAACGGCCAGACGGTAGAAACCTGGAACCGCGATGGCGGTACCAGTACCGAGCAGTCTTACAAAAACATCCCGTTTTATCTCACCAACCGCGGCTACGGCGTGCTGGTGAACCATCCGCAGTGCGTGTCGTTTGAAATCGGCTCTGAGAAAGTGTCGAAAGTGCAGTTCAGCGTTGAAAGCGAGTATCTGGAATATTTCGTCATCGACGGCCCAACGCCGAAGGCGGTGCTGGATCGCTATACCCGCTTTACCGGCCGTCCGGCGTTGCCGCCAGCCTGGTCGTTCGGTCTGTGGCTGACCACATCGTTCACCACCAATTACGACGAAGCGACGGTGAACAGCTTTATCGACGGTATGGCCGAGCGCAATCTGCCGCTGCACGTCTTTCACTTCGACTGTTTCTGGATGAAGGCCTTCCAGTGGTGCGACTTTGAGTGGGACCCGGTGACCTTCCCGGACCCGGAAGGTATGATCCGCCGCCTGAAAGAGAAAGGGTTGAAGGTGTGCGTATGGATAAACCCCTACATCGGTCAGAAATCCCCGCTATTCAATGAACTGAAAGCGAAAGGGTATCTGCTCAAGCGCCCGGACGGTTCCCTGTGGCAATGGGATAAATGGCAGCCGGGCCTGGCGATTTATGACTTCACTAATCCACAAGCCTGCGAGTGGTATGCCAACAAGCTGAAAGGTCTGGTGGATATCGGCGTTGACTGCTTCAAAACTGACTTTGGCGAACGCATCCCCACGGATGTGCAGTGGTTTGACGGTGCCGATCCGCAGAAGATGCACAACCATTATGCGTACATCTACAACGAACTGGTGTGGAACGTGCTGAAAGAAACCGTCGGTGAAGAAGAGGCGGTGCTGTTTGCTCGTTCGGCCTCCGTGGGCGCACAGCAGTTTCCGGTGCACTGGGGCGGCGACTGCTACGCCAACTATGAATCGATGGCGGAAAGCCTGCGCGGTGGCTTGTCTATTGGCCTGTCCGGCTTTGGCTTCTGGAGCCATGATATCGGCGGCTTTGAGAATACCGCTCCGGCGCACGTCTACAAGCGCTGGTGTGCGTTTGGGCTGCTCTCCAGCCACAGCCGCCTGCATGGCAGTAAATCCTACCGTGTGCCATGGGCGTACGATGACGAATCCTGCGATGTGGTGCGCTACTTCACCGAACAGAAATGCCGCATGATGCCGTACCTGTATCGTGAAGCAGCGCGCGCTAATGCGCAGGGCACCCCGATGATGCGCGCGATGATGCTGGAGTTCCCGGACGATCCGGCGTGTGATTATCTCGACCGCCAGTACATGCTGGGCGATAGCGTGATGGTCGCGCCGGTGTTTAGCGAGGCGGGCGATGTGCAGTTCTATCTGCCGGAAGGACGCTGGACGCATCTGTGGCGTAATGATGAGGTGGCCGGCAGCCGCTGGCATAAGCAGCAGCATGACTTCCTGAGTCTGCCGGTTTATGTGCGTGACAATACCCTGCTGGCGCTGGGCAGCAATAACCAGAAGCCGGACTACGCCTGGCATGAAGGAACCGCGTTCCAGCTGTTCCATCTGCAGGAGGGGCGGGAAGCACTCTGTGAAGTTCCGGCTGCTGACGGCTCGGTTATCTTCACGCTGAAGGCGGTGCGCACGGGTAATACCATCATCGTGCAAGGTAGTGGAGATGCGCGTAACTGGACGCTGTGCCTGCGTAATATTCCACAGGTTAGCGGTGTGAAGGGCGGTTCATCTGCGGGCAGCGAGTGGGGAACGGTTGTCACGCCGGATGAAGATGTGCTGACGATAGCCCTGTAAGCGAATCTGAACGTGGTGCCGGATGCGTCTTATCCGGCCCACGCCGCGAGCAGCGTTCCAGATCTGAAAATCAAAAACATCCCGACTTAAATTTTTACCTCACCATATTTGCGAGCGCTATCACTCTAATTCCCGCGAAAAATGTGATCTGCGCCGTAAATATCTCACTATTTCCTCTTTTTGTCTTATTTCTGTCCGGAATACAGGACACGATTTAGTATTGTTGGCGCATCGTAGTCCTCTTATATTTATCATCACGGATTACACGTGGAGCATAAATGCTTCTTTATTACCTAAATAATTCGAGTTGCAGGAAGGCGGCGACGCAGCGAATCCCCTGAGCGTACATAAGTACGTGACAGGGGTGAGCGAGGAAAGCCAACGCACATGCAGCTTGAAGTATGACGGGTATAGATATTTAATCTGGTATGTAATAAGGGTAAATAATGCAAATGATTACCTCGCGACAAAACAGATTATTAAAGTTTCTTCTGTCCCGGAAGGAATATGTTACGCTGCTAAAAATTGCCGAATATTTATCTGTTTCAGAGAAGACCGTCCAGCGCGATCTGCGGTTACTGGAACAATGGTTATCGGAATGGAAAATATCTATCGATAAACGTGCCGGTGCGGGCGTGATATTAAGTGCCGATAACATTACTGACCTTTTATATCTGGATCAGTTATTAGGGTCGGAGGGTGATGATGCTGACGGCATGATGAATAATTCACGGCGGGTTAAGAT
>NZ_JAHLRC010000163.1:0-6384 GCF_018919545.1 Citrobacter sp. S46_ASV_140 | reverse complement strand
CTTCGAGTGCCCACACAGATTGTCTGATAAATTGTTAAAGAGCAGTTGCGACGCGCTTTAGCGCTCTGTCGCGAGGTGGCGTATATTACGCTTTCCTCTTTCAGAGTCAACCCTCATTTTCAGGTTTTTCTCTTCAACCGAACCGGCTGTTTGCGTGAAGTGATTCACATCCGCCGTGTCGATGGAGGCGCATTATAGGGATCCCATTTTTTAGCACAAGTATTTTTTGGATCTTTTTTGCTGAGTGCTTGTTTTTCACCCCTTTCGCTATATTCCTGCGCAATTTGGCTGATTTTTGATAGCTAAATCACTTGCACAGTCTCGATAATCCAACCAAAGTCTTCATTACTGCTCTATTTTTGTTGAGGTAAACATGTCTGATGTATTACGTCCTTATAAGGATCTTTTCCCACAGATCGGAAAACGCGTGATGATCGACACCAGTAGCGTCGTCATTGGTGATACTCGTTTGGCTGATGACGTCGGGATTTGGCCGCTGGTTGCGATTCGTGGCGACGTCAACTATGTACAAATCGGCGCCCGTACAAACATTCAGGACGGCAGCGTTCTCCATGTCACACATAAATCCACATCTAATCCGCAAGGTAATCCATTGATCGTGGGTGAGGATGTGACGGTCGGTCATAAAGTCATGCTACACGGCTGCATCATTGGCAACCGCGTATTGGTCGGTATGGGATCAATTTTACTGGACGGCGTAGTGGTAGAAGACGACGTTATGATTGGGGCAGGAAGCCTGGTGCCGCAAAACAAACGCCTGGAGAGTGGATATCTGTACCTGGGTAGTCCGGTTAAACAGATCCGGCCATTAAGTGACGAAGAGAAAGCAGGCTTAAAATACTCTGCTAACAACTACGTTAAATGGAAAGATGAGTATTTAAATCAGAGTAACCAAACCCAACCCTGAGAGTTTTCCTGCTGGTCCTGGATCAATGCTTCGGCCTCTTCTTCCAGGTCCCAGCGATGCTGTTGAAAGGTTTCCAGCCATTGTTCAGGCGTGCAGCCGCCAAAGCGGGACGCCAACGTCTCCCCTGATATAGCGCATGTTAACTGCATACCATGGACCAACGCCGGGAAAACAACGGCGCTAATATCCGTCCGCCATTCTTCTCGATCGGGAAACTGGATCGCCTGATTCATGCCGACATTTCCTGTTGCATGCTTTTGATGACGGGCTCAATCTGTGGCAATACACCATGCCAGAGTAAAACGGCGTGCGCTGCTTGTCCCACCAGCATCCCCAGACCATCGGCATACTGTTTCGCCCCATGTTCAGCACACCAGGAAAGGAACGGTGTATTCCCATGCTGATAAAACATGTCATAGCAATAGACAGAGGAGTGAATAAGCGATGTCGGAATGGCTGGTACCTCACCGCTAATTCCGCTGGATGTCGCATTAATAATTAAATCAAAACTGTAATTATCAAGCTCGTCCATTCCCACCGCCTGCACACTGCCGGTATGGGAGAAGATTTGTGCCAGTTCTTCTGCGCGCGAAGCAGTACGGTTAACGATGGTTACCGCACAATCCAGAGAAAGAAGAGGTAATAAAACCCCACGGGATGCGCCACCGGCACCAATCAACAGAACTCGTGATCCGGGGCGAATGAAAGATAAACGTTCAAGATCGCTTAATAAGCCGATACCATCCGTGTTATCTCCCAGTAAACGCCCATCCTCAAGTCGTTTAAGAGTGTTGACCGCTCCAGCAAGCGATGCCCGCTCCGTTAATTCATCGGCACGCGCAAACGCCTCTTCTTTAAAAGGCACAGTGACATTTGCCCCCTTCCCACCCTCAGCAAAAAAGGCATTCAGCGTATTCACAAAATCATTGATAGGCGCCAGTACACGTCCATAGGAATGATCAATTTTCAACTGCTCTGCAAATTGCTGATGAATAAAGGGCGATTTACTGTGCGCTATCGGATTACCAAAAACAGCATAGGCTTCTTTCATATTACCCCTGTCGAAACTGTTCACCGGTCAGAGCATCACGGATCTCCGAAGGATTCAAACGCCCTCCGGTCTCCCCTTCAACTACGGGAAAGTCTGTACCAAACTGCGCGCGGACTTCCTCTACCGTTCTGCAAGGCGGTAAGCCACTCAAATTAGCACTGGTGGAGACTAACGGTTTGCCATAAGCCTGGCACAATGCAACCACCAGCGGATGATCGGTGACTCGCACGGCCAGCGAGTCAAAACGACCGGTCAACCAACGAGGCGTAGTCACAGGCGCAGGGAAAACGAAGGTGACAGGACCAGGCCAGCGAGCGAACACAGCCTCACGTTGAGCATCAGTAAGCGTGCTATCGTCAATATAGGGCTTGAGCTGGTCAAAATTTGCCGCAATCAAAATTAAGCCTTTATCGACTGGGCGTTGTTTTAGCTCCAACAGACGGGTAACAGCCGTTTCGCTGTCGGGATCGCAGCCGACACCAAATACAGCTTCTGTTGGATAGGCGATGACTTTTTCTTGTTTCAGAACCGCTATCGCAGCAGCGATAGGGCCTGTGGGCAGGTTATTATTCACTTTTTTATTCCGCCGAGAACGGCTTTCCACATTGTTTACTGGCACAGAAATGCTTCACACCCTGCGCGGTTTTCTTTTCGATGAGTAGCGGATAATGGCACTCAGGACACTCTCCGGCTAACGGTTTGAAGTTAATGACAAACTGGCACTCCGGATAGCGATCGCAGGAGTAAAACGTTTTGCCATAACGGGAACGCCGCTGAACCAGGTGGCCAGTCTGGCATTGAGGACAGACTATTGCTGTTTCATCTGGCTTGTCGATAAGTTCGGTGTGTTCACACGTTGGATAATCGCTGCATCCAATAAACATCCCGAATCTTCCCTGTCTCAGCACCAGCTCGGCGCCACATGCAGGACAAAGCTTACCCTCCAGAACTTTGACAATATGTCCGTCCGCGGAAGATTTCAGCGGACGGATGTAATCGCATTCTGGATAGTGTGAACAACCGAGAAACGGACCGTGTTTCCCGGAACGAATAACCAGTTCAGCCCCGCATTGTGGGCAGGGCTCGTTTTTACGCACCGTAAACAGTGCTGATTTAGCCATAACAACTCATACTGAATGAAGATTGATTAATGCAGCATACCTTCATTCACTTCAAAGAGTAATTCTTCCATTTGCTGATAGGCATTTTCACAACCTGGAATATTGAAAAGCACCATCAGGATCACCCACTTCAGGTCTTCCAGATCGAACTCTGCCGTATCCAGCGCGAGTACGCGCTCAATGACCATTTCTCGTGTTTCGAGGTTTAGCACCTGAATCTGTTCCAGGAATAGCAGGAACCCTCTACAGCTTGCATCCAGTCGATCGCACTCTTCTGCGGTATAAATACGTATAGAAAGAGGATCAGATGCCAGCTGCATAGGTTCGGCAAGACCATCCTGATAATCAGCAAGCTTTTCCAGCCAAAGTAACGCGTTGTAGATGTCTTCACGATCAAAACCAGCGTCGGTAAGATCCCGTTCCAGTTTGTCCTGATCCACACGCAGCTCAGCTTCGTTATGGATATATGTCTCAAACAAATACATTAGTACGTCGAACATGGCATGCCCTCCTCAATCGGACATAGCCGCCGGGTACAGCTGCGATCCATCCTGCTAACTCCAGTTCGAGCAGTTGAGCCACTACCTCTGGCACAGGTTGGCCGGCACGTTCAGCGACGACGTCAACAGGTGTTACCTCATCTCCTACGTTAGCCAGGAGCTCCGGAAATGGCAATGCCACCTCTTCGTGATCTGGCGAATAAATTGATTTTTCAGGTTCATCTGGCAACCATTGCAGCCCATATTGCAAATTTTCCAGAATTTCTTCTGGGGCCGTCACAAGCGTGGCTCCCTGCTGAATAAGCCAATGTGGACCTTCACTTCCCGGACTTCCAATCGGTCCAGGCAACGCAAAAACCTCCCGCCCTTGTTCCAGTGCACAACGCGCAGTGACCAGTGACCCGCTACGCTGAGCAGCTTCTACAACCAGGACTCCTTTACTTAGACCACTAATAATGCGATTTCGTCGGGGAAAATTGCGCGGCAAAGGAAGCGTATCTAATGGGAACTCAGACACCAGTGCGCCTCCAGCCTCAATCAGTCGTTTAGCCAGACTGACATGCTGTCGTGGATGAATGGTCTCAAGCCCATTTCCCAGCACCGCAATACTCGTGCCCTCTCGGTTTATCGCAGCATTGTGCGCCACACCATCAATCCCCCGGGCCAGGCCGCTGGTGATCGTCACGCCGCATGCTGCAAGCTTTTCACAAAACAGCCGCCCCCAGCGTTCGCCATACCAGGAGTGCTGTCGGCTACCGACGACGGCAACCTGAAACGAGCTAAGGCATATGGGATTTCCTGCCACAAAAAGCACCCCAGGATAATCCTCAATTGCACGGAGCTGTGCCGGATAATGCTCGCTGTCGGCAACCACAAAATGATGGTTGGGCTGTTCAAGCCAGCGCAGCGTTTTTTCCAGCGTCTGATCTGGAAAGGTTAAAAAGCGCCGGGCCTGGCGGGGGGAGAGCCCAGCATGATGAAGTACCACGTTGTTAATACACGGCTGAGTATTGAGCCAGTGGGCAACGCGCACCATCTCATCACCATACAGTTCATTCACTTGTGCTAAACGTAGCCAAATTTCGATTTTGGTCATCCCTGTTCCCCTGCCACAAGCAGTCCTGGCAATCTTTGCGATTGGTCACTGATGCTGTCAATCAGAGGGGGTTTTGTCTAGAATAGAGGTAATAATCTTTTCAACTCCTGAACACAACTCTGGATAACTATGTCAGTTTTGCAAGTGTTACATATTCCGGACGAGCGCCTTCGCAAAGTCGCAAAACCGGTCGAAGAAGTGAATGCAGAAATTCAGCGTATCGTTGATGATATGTTCGAAACGATGTACGCCGAAGAAGGTATCGGTCTGGCAGCAACTCAGGTCGATATTCATCAGCGCATCATTGTTATTGATGTCTCTGAAAATCGCGACGAGCAGTTGGTACTCATTAACCCAGAGCTGCTGGAAAAAGACGGCGAAACAGGTATTGAAGAAGGCTGCCTGTCTATTCCCGAACAGCGTGCGTTAGTACCGCGCGCAGAGAAAGTAAAAATTCGTGCGCTCGATCGCAACGGCAAAGCTTTTGAACTGGAAGCCGATGGCCTGCTGGCTATCTGCATTCAACATGAAATGGATCACCTGGTCGGTAAACTGTTTATCGATTATCTGTCTCCGTTGAAGCAACAACGCATTCGTCAGAAAGTTGAAAAACTCGACCGCCTGAACGCCCGAGCTTAAGGACAAGAATCAACGTGTCAGACTCACTACGTATTATTTTTGCGGGTACACCTGACTTTGCAGCGCGTCATCTCGACGCGCTGTTGTCTTCTGGACATAACGTCGTTGGCGTGTTTACCCAACCGGACCGCCCGGCGGGACGCGGTAAAAAGCTGATGCCCAGCCCGGTAAAAGTGCTGGCGGAAGAAAAAGGGATACCGGTTTTCCAACCCGTCTCTCTTCGTCCTCAGGAAAACCAGCAGCTGGTTGCTGATTTACGCGCAGACGTGATGGTAGTGGTAGCATATGGCCTGATACTGCCAAAAGCCGTACTGGAAATGCCGCGTCTGGGTTGTATCAACGTTCACGGTTCCCTGCTTCCACGCTGGCGTGGCGCAGCCCCAATCCAGCGCTCACTGTGGGCAGGCGACGCCGAAACTGGTGTGACCATCATGCAGATGGATGTTGGCCTCGACACCGGTGATATGTTGCTTAAGCTGTCCTGCCCGATAACTGCAGAAGATACCAGCGGTTCGTTATACGATAAGCTGGCAGATTTAGGGCCTCAGGGGCTGATTGAAACGCTAAAACAGCTGGCGGCTAGCACCATAAAACCCGTTGTACAAGATGAATCACTGGTTACGCATGCAGAAAAACTCAGCAAAGAAGAGGCCCGTATCGACTGGTCGCTTTCAGCCGCTCAGTTGGAACGCTGCATCCGCGCCTTTAACCCGTGGCCAATGAGCTGGCTTGAAATCGACGGCCAGCCAGTGAAAGTCTGGCAAGCTACGGTTATTACAGCGAACACACAGGCCGCACCAGGCACTATTCTTGAGGCGACAAAACAGGGTATCCAGGTCGCAACGGGCGACGGCATCCTGAATCTCGTCTCTTTGCAACCTGCCGGTAAAAAAGCCATGAGCGCGCAGGATCTGCTTAATTCGCGCCGGGAATGGTTTGTACCCGGTAACCGTCTGGTATGACGGTTCATCTCTTTAAGCCCGGTATCTCCGGGCATTTTTATTTTTGCGCTTATGAAAAAACATCTTAATTTACGCAGTATGGCGGCC
>NZ_JAHLRC010000162.1:0-6560 GCF_018919545.1 Citrobacter sp. S46_ASV_140 | reverse complement strand
TGTTATGATTATTCCTTTCTTCCTTGCAATCAATCAGGATAGCTTTTGGCTTACGCAAATAGTAATGATCCTGGTACTGAGCGTTGGGCATAGTATGTGTTATGCACCTCAGGCATCTTATTTCCCAGAGCTTTTCCCGACTCATATTCGCTGTAGCGGAATAGCATTAATTTGGCAGTTGGGATCGCTAATTGGTAGTGGGATTCTTGGTTTAGTAGCAGTAAAAATTCTGCAAGTAACTGGTGGACATTATTATGGACTCGCAACCTATGTGATTGTACTTGGCGTCATCTCAGTTATTGGTTTGCTGATGATGCCGGAAACTGCACCGCAAAGGCTTAAACGTGAATACCAGCAGTGGCAGAAACATTAATATCCTTTGGCGGCAATATGCCGCCAAATTTACCTTTTATGGTACACAGCTTTAAGTGATGTCATACCAATCATAAAAAGCTTAATGCAAATCAAAACATACAACCATACAGGCGTTACTCTGAATCAATCCTGATTTCATTGATAAGTAGGTCATACCATGCAAAACAAGCTCTTAACGGCAAAGGCTGCACTTCCCGACTACGATCGTACAAAACTGGTCCCGCGTATTGTCCATCTGGGGTTTGGCGCATTTCACCGCGCACATCAGGGGGTTTACGCTGACATTCTCGCTGCAGATCACGGCAGTGACTGGGGCTATTGCGAAGTGAACCTGATTGGCGGCGAGCAGCAGATTGCCGATCTGAAACAGCAAGATAACCTGTATACCGTTGCAGAAATGTCCGCAGATGCTTGGACTGCAAGAGTCGTGGGCGTGGTGAAAAATGCGCTGCATGCGCAGGTTGATGGGCTGGAAAGCGTACTGGCTGCGATGAGTGAACCGCAGGTTGCGATTGTTTCTCTGACCATTACCGAGAAAGGGTATTGCCATTCTCCGGCGACCGGTCAATTGATGTTAGACAACCCGATGATTGCCGCCGATCTACAAAATCCAAAACAGCCAAAAACTGCGCCAGGCGTTGTGGTTGAGGCGCTTGCACGCCGCAAAGCTGCGGGTTTAGCCGCCTTTACCGTGATGTCCTGCGACAACATGCCGGAAAACGGTCATGTGATGCGCAATGTTGTCACCGCGTATGCCCGGGCGGTGGATGCGGAACTGGCTGCGTGGATCGAACAACATGTCACATTCCCGTCGACAATGGTTGACCGCATTGTCCCTGCTGTTACCCAGGATACGCTGGACAAAATTGAACACATTACCGGCGTACGCGACCCGGCAGGCGTAGCATGTGAACCGTTCCGTCAGTGGGTTATTGAAGATAACTTTGTCGCTGGCCGCCCTGAATGGGAGAAGGCGGGAGCGGAGCTGGTTGCTGATGTCATTCCGTTTGAAGAGATGAAACTGCGTATGCTCAACGGCAGCCACTCTTTCCTTGCTTATCTGGGGTATCTGGCGGGATATCAGCACATTAACGATTGCATGGGCGATGAAAATTATCGCCTCGCCGCGCGCGCGCTGATGTTGCAGGAACAAGCGCCCACGTTAAAAGTGAAAGGTGTGGATCTTCCGCACTATGCCGATCTGTTAATTGAGCGCTACAGCAACCCGGCACTGCGTCATCGCACCTGGCAGATCGCGATGGACGGCAGTCAAAAACTGCCGCAGCGTATGCTGGACTCCATTCGCTGGCACATTGTGCACGGTAGCCACTTTGAACTGTTGGCGCTGGGCGTGGCTGGCTGGATGCGTTACGTCGGCGGTGTGGATGATCAGGGCCAGGCGATTGAAATCAGCGATCCGCTGTTACCGGTGATCCAGAAAGCGGTGCATAGCAGTAACGAGGGCGAAGATCGTGTCCAGGCGCTGCTGGCGATCGATGCTATTTTTGGTCGTGAACTGCCGCAGGTAGAATTGTTCAAGAATCAGGTCACACAAGCCTATCTTGCTTTACTGGCTGAAGGGGCGAAGGCAACCGTTGCGAAGTATGCAGCAAAAATGAAGTAACGAGAACATCATTTAAGTCGCCATCTGGCTATAAACGGGCCAGATGGCGCATTGTTTTCTGGCATTCACACCAATTAGTTCATGCCTAAACGAATCAGTTCGAGGGGAGCATATTTACCTTCACACCCTTCGATTTCCACTGTTTTCCCGCGGCGAATTTGCTCAGCGGTCAGGCCATCGGTATCTATCGCTGTAATGCGGCCTGTAAGTCCGGTGTCGCTAATCATGACGCGGCTGCCAGTGGTGATTGCGTTACGGTTACGATCGTATGTTTTCATGGTGTTTTCTCCTTTCCAACTTACCGTCAAAGCCCGTGGGCTCTAGTCCCACGTAACGGGCGCAATATAAATACGCTTCTCGTTAATGATTTTTTTTGTTTTCGATCAAAATCACAGCTTTTTTTATGCAGATGTGCGGGAGAGGGGAAGGCAGGAGAAACTCACCTCGGTGTGAGGTGAGCGTAATATTAATCTTCGCTGAACCAGTCGCTATTTTCCTGACGGATTAGCTGAACAGACTCACCAATTTCCTGGAGATGCAGCATCATTGCGCGCTCAACGGCATCGCCATCATGTTTCTCAAGTGCGGTAAAAATATCGTGATGCTGACGCAGCAGCATTTCAGGCGGAGAGATATGATCCAGGCTCATATAACGAACGCGGTCAATCGTGGCCTTAATATTCTCAACGGTGTCCCAGGCGAGCTGGCACTCGGCGATTAAAGCCAGTTTCTGATGAAATTCGTCATCAAGCTGGAAGAAATCATTGATTTGTTTTCGATCAATCGCGATGCGCTGCTGATGCAGATTTTGTTCGAGCTGATAGCACTGTTTATCGGTGATCAGTGATGCGGCGCGGCGGACCACGGCACATTCAATTGCCTGGCGAACAAAACAGCCGTTTTGCACCTGCGACAGCGAAATTTTGTTTACGTAGCTGCCACGCTGCGGGCGGATCTGAATCAGACCGTTCTCTGCCAGTTTGATGAATGCTTCTCGTACCGGCTGGCGTGACACATTAAAGCGTACGGAAACCTCTTTCTCCGACAGCGGCGTACCGGGTGCAATCAGACAGTGCACGATATCACGACGAAGAATACGGTAAATCTGTTGATTTACCGGTTGTGTAGGGTTGAGCTGCGTTTCTACGGTCATTCATTCTTACTTTTTAGAGAGTTAACCCGGAGATCTTATCACTTATTTCAGGCTATCTATACCCGGCGCAAGGCCGGGCAGAGAAATTAGCTCCGATGAATACTCAGTCCGGCAAAAGACTGTGTGACAGGCATCATTTCAAGGGTGTTAATGTTGACATGAGCGGGTAAGGACGCCACCCACCATACCGCTTCTGTAACATCTTGCGGGGTCAGCGCAGTGGTATTTTCGTAGGCTTTTTCAGCTTTAGCATCATCGCCTTTGAAACGTACGTTAGAGAATTCCGTACCGCCAACCAGACCCGGTTCAATGTCGGTAACGCGAATCGCAGTGCCGTGTAAGTCAGTACGTAAATTCAGGCTAAACTGGCGAACAAACGCTTTGGTCGCACCGTAGACGTTCCCGCCAGCGTATGGCCAACTACCCGCGGTAGAACCGATATTGATAATATGACCGCGGTTGCGCTCAACCATGCCTGGCAGAACGGCACGGGTCATATAAACCAGGCCTTTGTTGTTGGTGTCGATCATATTTTCCCAGTCTTCAACGCTGGCCTTGTGGGCTGGCTCAAGGCCCAGCGCCAGACCCGCGTTGTTGACCAGAACATCAATATCGCGCCATTCAGCGGGTAAGGCGTTCAGCATCTCTTCAATTGATGCACGATTACGTACGTCCAGTTGCGCGGTATAGAGGCGGTCACCCAGCTCATCTTTGAGTTCCTGCAGGCGCTCCTGGCGGCGTCCGGTGGCAATAACTTTATGCCCATTCTCAATAAAACGACGCGTAATGCACTCACCAAAACCTGCGGTTGCTCCGGTTACTAAAACGATCATCTCACTGTTCCTCAACGCTTTTTATGTAGTACTACCATAGCACGTCATTTCCGTTCAGAGCTATTCCTGCTTAACGCGATTGCGGTCGATTCCCGGGAAGTCTACTCTGGTAAACAAATCGTTTTCAGGAGTGAAAGATGTCGTTAACGAATCCATTTTTACACCACAGCACATTGCCGTATCAGGCGCCGCAGTTTGATCAGATCGACGTGCAGCATTATCGTCCAGCGTTTGATGAAGGCGTGCGGCAAAAACGCGCCGAGATCGACGCTATTGTGCAAAACTCACAGGTTCCTGATTTTGCTAATACGTTGCTGGCGCTTGAACAAAGCGGGGGGCTGCTCACGCGCGTGACCAGCGTTTTCTTCGCGATGACGGCGGCGCACACCAACGATGAACTACAGCGCCTTGACGAAGAGTTTTCCGCAGAGCTGGCGAACCTTGCCAATGATATTTATCTCAATGGCGCGCTTTTCGCCCGTGTCGAAGCTGTCTGGCAACGGCGTGGTACGTTAAGTCTGGATAGCGAATCAATACGTCTGCTGGAGGTTGTGTATCAGCGTTTTGTACTGGCCGGCGCCCGTCTGAACGAGACCGATAAAGCCAAACTTAAAGCGCTCAATACGGAGTCAGCCACGCTGACCAGCCAGTTCAATCAACGGTTGCTGGCAGCAAACACGTCAGGTGCTATGGTGGTGGATGATATCCGGCATCTGGAGGGGCTGAGCACAGAAGAAATTGCCGTTGCCGCCGAAGCTGCAAGGGCGAAAGGGCTTGAAGCGCGTTGGGTTATCCCGCTATTAAACACAACACAGCAACCGGCGCTTGCGGTTTTACGCGATCGTCAGACCCGCGAAAAACTGTTCACCCGCGCATGGACGCGGGCTGAAAATGATGATGGCAACGACACGCGAGCTATTATTCAGCGACTGGTAGCAATCCGGATGCAGCAGGCGCAACTGCTTGGTTTTGCCAATTACGCAGCCTGGAAAATTGCCGACCAGATGGCAAAAACACCGGAAGCGGCACTGACATTTATGCGATCTATTGTTCCAGCCGCGCGGGCGCGGGCGTTGGATGAGCAGGCTGAAATCCAGAACGTTATCTTTCAAGAACACGAGTCGTTTAGCGCCGAGGCCTGGGACTGGTCGTTTTATGCCGAGCAGGTCCGTCGTGAGAAATATGACCTTGATGAGGCACAGCTCAAACCTTACTTTGCCCTGGATTCGGTGCTGAACGAGGGCGTTTTCTGGACGGCCAATCAACTCTTTGGCATCAAATTCGTTGAACGATTCGATATTCCGGTTTATCACCCGGATGTTCGGGTATGGGAAATATTCGATCATGATGGCGTAGGATTGGCGCTATTTTACGGTGATTTCTTTGCCCGGGAATCAAAAAGCGGCGGAGCCTGGATGGGCAATTTTGTTGAGCAATCGCTGCTTAACGAAACCAGACCGGTTATTTACAACGTCTGTAATTATCAAAAACCAGCACAGGATCAGCCTGCATTGCTGCTGTGGGATGATGTTATTACGCTATTTCATGAATTTGGACATACATTGCACGGTCTGTTCGCCACTCAGCGTTATGCCACGCTTTCTGGAACCAACACTCCGCGTGATTTTGTCGAGTTTCCTTCACAGATCAACGAACACTGGGCGAGCCATCCTCAGGTCTTTGCCCGTTTTGCCCGACATGTTGATACCGGGGAGCAAATGCCGCAGGCATTGCGGGATAAAATGCAGCGGGCCAGTCTGTTTAACAAAGGTTACGACATGACCGAACTGCTCAGCGCTGCATTGCTGGATATGCGCTGGCACTCTCTGGAGTTGAGCGAGTCATCTCATCCGGTCGATCAATTTGAACAGCAGGCGCTGGCGGCGGAAGGTTTGGATCTCAAGGCTGTGCCGCCGCGTTATCGCAGCAGTTATTTTGCCCATATCTTCGGTGGCGGTTATGCCGCAGGTTATTATGCCTATCTGTGGACGCAAATGCTGGCCGATGACGGCTACCAGTGGTTCGTAGAGCAGGGCGGATTAACCCGTGAAAACGGACAGAAATTCCGCGAAGCAATTTTGTCCCGCGGAAACAGCACTGATTTAACTGAACTTTATCGCCAGTGGAGCGGGCGTGAACCGCGCATGGAACCCATGCTGGAACATCGTGGCTTGAGCGCTTAAGACTGGTCAGCCAGAAAATTGAACCGGGCGTGGTGCCCGGTTGTTAGCTGGATTTTTTCTTCAGCAAAATGAATCGTTGTTGGGTATTGATGCCTTGCATCTCATAGAGACGCTCGGGTAGGGAGTGCTGCTGGTGAAAGGTCGGCATTGTTTTCCTGTTCTTACGTTACTTGACTGGTTTGCTTTGGGAAGGAAGGTAGGTATTGCCGCAGTTGGGGCAGACTAACGTTATGTTGTTTTTTATTCTCGACAGGCTGTGCATTGACTGGCGGCAGCAGTGAGGACAGGTACTTTTCACTGGTCGTAAAGTACGCATCTTAATATCTTTGAGTATCGACATATTGATTGTCCTTGTGATGGGGTGCTTACCATACACTATGAAGCAATAAATA
>NZ_JAHLRC010000161.1:0-6570 GCF_018919545.1 Citrobacter sp. S46_ASV_140 | reverse complement strand
GATTCAGGGGTGATGCTCAGATTACCGGAAATATTCGCCAGATAAGAAAGTGACTCTTTCAGCAGATCGTTGCGGCTGTTAGGCAGACTGAGGTTATATAGCGTGGAATCATAGGAAACGATAACGGGCGGCATGGGACGACTGGGATCGAACCCCTGCTGCCACAGAGAACGGGCTTGCGTAGCATCGAGGCCACCGCTTTGCGTCAGCGCGATACGCGGGATCGCATGGCTGAAACCACTCTGTTGTGTACTTTCGGTGAGTGAACCGGTATTGACCAGCAGGCGAACCTCAATACGGTCGCTGGGGCGCTGGGGAGTGGCTAAGACTTGCCACTGTAAACCATTTGCCAGCGTGCCCTGTTGCCACGCCGGGTCAGGCTGGAGCGCATCTGCCTGCACATAGCCGGCAGTGGCCATCATCAGCAAGCCGCCCGCTAAAAGTCGAATTTTTGTGCCCTGCATGTGAACCCCTGATCAACTATCCTGGAAATAAAAAGACAGCCCGCGAGAGGACTCTCTGAATATGACGTTAAAAACACTTCGTGTTAGACCGCAAGAACATAAAAATGTCACGGAGGAAGTGAAAAAATCCCGACGCCGCCGAATCGGCGGTTTCAGGCACAGGGGTTAATTATGCGCAAACGCCCGCAGTCCTGGAAGGGACTACGGGCATAAGTGGAGAGATTAAGAGGATATTTCGTGCGTTTTGCCATCCGGCGCACGATTATTCAGCACATCATCCAGCTTTTTATGGTCCAGTTCTTTCACCCATTTCGCTACTACAACAGTTGCCACACCGTTACCGACCAGGTTAGTCAGCGCACGGGCTTCAGACATAAAGCGGTCAATACCGAGAATCAGCGCCAGGCCAGCAACCGGCAAATGGCCCACAGCGGAGATAGTCGCGGCCAGAACAATGAAGCCACTCCCGGTCACACCCGCAGCACCTTTTGAAGAGAGCAGGAGCACCACCAGCAGGGTTATCTGATGGAAGATATCCATATGGCTGTTGGTGGCCTGAGCGATAAACACCGCCGCCATCGTCAGATAGATTGATGTCCCATCAAGGTTAAACGAGTAGCCCGTGGGTATAACCAACCCGACAACCGACTTGCGACAGCCCAGTTTTTCCATCTTATCGAGCATACGCGGCAGCGCGGACTCGGAAGAAGAGGTGCCCAGAACGATCAGCAGTTCTTCACGGATATAGCGGATGAATTTGAAAATGCTGAAGCCGGTTGCGCGCGCAATCGAGCCCAACACCACAACCACAAACAGAATACAGGTGATGTAGAAACAGATGATCAACTGACCCAACTGCACCAGCGTCCCGACGCCATATTTACCGATGGTAAAGGCCATGGCACCGAAAGCACCGATCGGCGCCAGGCGCATGATCATGTTGATGATGCCAAAAATAACCTGCGAGAAGCTTTCAATCACGTTGAAAATCATCTGGCCTTTGCTACCTAAACGATGCAGCGCAAAACCAAACATAACCGCAAACAGCAATACCTGCAGGATGTTGCCACTGGCGAACGCGCCAATGACGCTACCCGGGATAATATCCATCAGGAAGCCTACGATCCCCTGGTCTTTTGCCTGTTCGGCGTAAATCGCAACCGCTTTGGCATCCAGCGTCGCCGGATCGACGTTCATACCGGCACCGGGTTGCACCACGTTGACGATGATAAGGCCGATGATCAGCGCAATCGTACTGACAATTTCAAAATAAAGCAGTGCAACCGCACCGGTGCGGCCTACGGCTTTCATACTTTCCATGCCTGCAATGCCGGTCACGACAGTACAGAAGATGACAGGTGCGATGACCATTTTGATGAGCTTAACGAAAGCATCACCAAGTGGCTTCATTTGGGCGCCTAATTCAGGGTAGTAATGGCCAAGGAGAATACCTATGGCAATTGCTGTCAGGACCTGAAAGTAAAGGCTTTTGAATATAGAGGTTTTCATAGGGTGTCCTTAAAGTAAAAACCACAGGTCTTGTAAGGTTTTGTTTAACCTGCGGCCTTAAAGTAACACCCACACAACATGACAGAAATGCGGCTGGATCATAATTGATACAGAAATGTTAAAAATTTTGAGCTGGCTCGCACAAGCGAGACCTTTTTTAACTTTTGTAATCAGCGTTTTTCGGCGTCAGATAACGTTCTTCGAAGATATTCGCCGGAACCGGCCGGGCAAACAGGAACCCTTGTGCCACTTCTACCCCCGCTTGTGATAACCATTCGCGTTGCGCTTCGGTTTCGACGCCCTCAGCGATCATCTGCAAATTGAGGCTATGTGCTAACTGAATGATGGCGGAGATCATGCTGCAATCTTCAGGGACGCCATCGACAAACATCTTATCGATTTTGAGTACATCCACCGGGAGCGACTTCATGTGCTGCAGCTGCCGAAGACCCGCATAGCCCATACCAAAATCGTCCAGCGCGATACGCACACCCGCGTTGCGCAGCGGGCGTAAAATAGCCACAGCGGCGTTAGGATCATCAATATGCCGGCTTTCGGTCACTTCCAGAATCAACGTCCCAGGCTTGATGCGATAGCGGTTTAGCAACTCCAGCAGATCCGACACCATACTCGGATGCATCAGCTGTAGCGCAGACAGGTTCACCGAGAGCGGCAGCATCAGGCCGCGTTCCTGCCAGGCTGACAGCTGGCGGCATGTCTCCTCCAGCACCCAGTAACCGACCGTCACCATCAGGCCACAGGACTCAATCCTGTCGATTAACCCTTCTGGCAGTTCCCAGCTTCCGTCTGGCTGCTGCATTCGCAATAATGCTTCTGCGCTCAATACCTTACCGCTGGACATCTCCACCTGCGGCTGCATCCAGAGCGCAAACTGATGGTTATCCAGCGCGGTAAGAATATCGTTCTCTTCCGTCAAACGCTGTTGCGCCTCTTCCATCTGCAACGGGTCAAAGAACTGAATCCGGTTTTTACCCTTGTGACGCGACGTTAACACGGCTGAGAGTGCGCGGTGGTAAAGCTGTTCTGCGGTCAAATCGCCATTAAACATCGCCACCCCAATGTTGCAGGTTGGACGGAGTTGAATGCCCTGAATCGGTAATCGCTCGTTAACGATAGTGAGTACTTGCTGACCTAGCGTAATAGCGTGCCAGGGTTCTTTCACACCATGTGCGATGATGGCAAAGTCATAGCCGCTCACCTGGGTAAGCACCATTCTGGGGGCCAATACTGACTTCAGCTTTTCAACCAGCGTAAGCAGCAGGATTTCCCGCTGGGTCTCGGATAACACACCCGCGGTATCACGCAGGGTTTCGCAGGTGACAATCATCAACGCCGTTGTCTGCTGGCGGTTCACAACCTGCTCCAGCAGCGCCATCAGAAACGACTTGTTGGGCAGCTCAGAAACCGGGAACCGCATTGAATGGTCGCTTTGCTCTTCACTGCGGCGCTGAATCAGTTGCTGATTGAGGTTATAGCTACGCACCAGCAGGCCAATCTCGTCGTCCTGATGCAGACGCGGCAATGCCAGCTGATAGCCAATCAGATCCTGCTGGGGAATGTCGTTCAGCTCACGCGCTATTTTACGTAATGGATGCAAAATCAATCTGTTAATACACCATGAGATGGCTACCGTGAGTATTAACGAGAGAAGTAAGTAAATGGTCACTAACGTGGAGAGCGTACTCATCACGAACTTGTACATACGGTACGAATCCGCCTGCAGCACCAGATACGCCAGCGGTTGCGGATTCGCTGAACGCTCAAGAGAATAGACCGGCAGCGAAATTTGTACCGGAAGTTCAAACAGGCGAGTCACCGTAACCGGAACCGGGCGTTCAGGAATAAAGCTCATCCGCAGCGCCTGAAACTGATTGGGAAGCACCACATCGGCGCGGCTGACCACGCCTGCTGGTCGAATACTTCTTAAAATAGCTTCTGCTTCGGGAATATCCCCTTTCAGGATCGTGCCCGACAGAGGCTCACGGACGGAGCGAGCGATACTTTCCAGTTGCGTAGCCGTGTTGTAGCGATTCTGCTGGACCAGATGGAACAACAAAACGGTGCAAAAAATAAACACAAACACCATGACAACGGCCGCAACCATTGCCATCTGCTTAATTGTTAACGAGCGACTGACACGCAAACTGACTCTCCACGGATAGACGAAACTGCCGTCAGAGTATACCCGATCGTAGCGGTATTAAGAGAGGCGGTATCTGAAAACTTCCCAGCATGCATTATCCCGACAGGATAGGCACCTGGCGACGAGATTTATCTGCATTTAAGCCGAAAAAGGCCGCAAGGTTCCCCCCTGCGGCCTGGTTCGGGCGCATGTTGCCATCACGGCAGACAGACGCCCGCAAGGTGCATTACTTCCTGTTACTCAGCCAGCTCACAATCAGGCTGGCAATAATGCCAGCGATGATCGGAGCCGCTAAATCGTGCCAGAAGGCCACGCCTAACTGTGCGAGCGTCATATAGCCGCCTGTGTTGCAATGGCAACTGTTCGCGGCTATTCTTAACTTGTCTGGAGTCAAGTTAGCCCCCGTTTTGTTGCCAGGTTTATACCGAACAACGTGCGGGGGTTTTCTCTTTCCAGCAACCGATGCCGCCGGGGATCAAGCCCCCGCAACATTGCGCCTCACCGGGAATTACCGGCTTGCCGCTGATTCTACGGTAGCCCACTTGCCATATCACTGCGCAATACGCGGCTCTGCGTAGCGCCTCGCATTTCACCTGTTTTCTCACCATTACGCTGGAAAGATTCTTGCCAGTTGGCAACATTCCTGCCGCTCATCAATACAGAAAAAGACATATCTCATTGATATCTATACATTCATTTTCTGGCACAGCGATTGCTATTTGACTGTGAGCTGTTCTGTTCCGAATCAAAGGAGATATCATGTCTGACTGTCGTACTTACGGATTCAACACCCAGATCGTTCACGCGGGGCAACAACCCGACCCTTCTACTGGCGCGCTCAGTACGCCTATTTTCCAGACTTCAACGTTTGTTTTTGACAGCGCCGAACAAGGTGCCGCCCGCTTTGCGCTCGAGGAGTCCGGGTACATTTACACCCGTTTGGGTAACCCCACCACCGATGCGCTGGAGAAAAAGCTGGCGGTACTGGAAAGAGGTGAAGCCGGGCTGGCAACCGCATCCGGTATTTCTGCCATCACCACCACGCTGCTGACGTTGTGCCAACAGGGCGACCATATCGTTTCCGCCAGCGCGATTTACGGCTGCACCCACGCGTTTTTGTCGCACAGCATGCCGAAGTTTGGGATTAACGTCAGCTTCGTCGATGCGGCAAAGCCTGAAGAAATCCGCGCCGCCATGCGCCCGGAAACCAAAGTAGTGTATATCGAAACGCCCGCTAACCCGACGCTGTCGCTGGTCGACATTGAAACGGTAGCCGGTATCGCCCATCAACAAGGCGCAATGCTGGTGGTGGATAACACCTTTATGTCACCGTACTGCCAGCAGCCTTTACAGTTAGGCGCGGATATTGTGGTGCACAGCGTCACTAAATATATCAACGGTCACGGAGACGTGATTGGCGGCATCATTGTTGGTAAGCAGGAGTTTATTGACCAGGCGCGGTTTGTTGGTCTGAAAGATATCACCGGCGGCTGCATGAGTCCTTTCAACGCGTGGCTGACGCTACGCGGCGTTAAAACACTGGGCATACGTATGGAACGCCACTGTGAAAACGCATTGAAAATCGCCCGCTTCCTCGAGGGGCATCCATCCATTACCCGCGTTTATTATCCTGGCTTGTCTTCACACCCGCAGTATGAGCTGGGCCAGCGGCAGATGAGCCTGCCAGGAGGAATTATCAGCTTCGAGATTGCCGGCGGCCTCGAGGCTGGCAGACGGATGATCAATTCTGTAGAATTGTGCCTCCTCGCGGTCAGTCTCGGTGATACCGAAACCCTCATTCAGCACCCAGCGTCTATGACACATTCGCCCGTTGCGCCAGAGGAACGGCTTAAAGCAGGTATTACCGACGGGCTTATCCGTCTTTCTGTGGGTCTTGAAGATCCAGAAGATATTATTAACGACCTTGAACACGCCATCAGAAAGGCAACATTCTGACCATTATGACCTGAACCGACGCCGATCGGTTCAGGTTGTTGAGAATCAAGGCACAACAGTCTGGTAATACGCGCAATCCTGTTTCGGGGAGTGCGCGTATTTTGGGCAGGGGGTTCTATGCAGGACGACACATTACAACTAAGCAACAATACAGCAACCACCGTACCATTCTCAAAGAAAATACCGTTTACGAAATATGACTTTGGCTGGGTATTACTGTGTATCGGTATGGCAATTGGTGCCGGAACGGTACTGATGCCGGTACAAATAGGCTTAACAGGCATTTGGGTATTTATCGTCGCCTTTATTATTGCCTATCCAGCAACCTATATTGTGCAGGATATTTATTTAAAAACATTATCAGAAAGTGAAACTTGTAATGACTATACCGATATTATCAGTCATTACCTGGGAAAAAACTGGGGTGTATTTCTTGGCGTCATCTATTTTTTGATGATTATTCACGGCATATTTATC
>NZ_JAHLRC010000160.1:0-6624 GCF_018919545.1 Citrobacter sp. S46_ASV_140 | reverse complement strand
GTATCGGAAGGTAACGTCGGGTTTAGGGTTATAAATATATGCTGATTGTACTGAAAAAACGCCATAGATAAACGTTACCGTACGTGTTGTGTTTTTTTTCTTCATGTATTGACGTAGCACTTGTCAAAGGCTCGCGTTTTGCGTAATATTCGCGCCCTATTGTGAATATTTATAGCGCACTCTGAATCATCAAAAAGGTGTGCGCGGAAGCGGAGTTTTTTATGTACGCGGTTTTCCAAAGTGGTGGTAAACAACACCGAGTAAGCGAAGGTCAGACCGTTCGCCTGGAAAAGCTGGACATCGCAACTGGCGAATCTGTTGAATTCGCAGAAGTTCTGATGATCGCAAACGGTGAAGAAGTCAAAATCGGCGTTCCTTTCGTTGATGGCGGCGTTATCAAAGCTGAAGTTGTTGCTCACGGTCGTGGCGAGAAAGTTAAAATTGTTAAGTTTCGTCGTCGTAAACACTACCGTAAGCAGCAGGGCCATCGTCAGTGGTTCACTGATGTAAAAATCACTGGCATCAGCGCTTAAGTTAAGGGGAGCAGATTAAATGGCACATAAAAAGGCTGGCGGCTCGACTCGTAACGGTCGCGATTCAGAAGCTAAACGTCTGGGCGTAAAACGCTTCGGCGGTGAAACAGTTCTGGCTGGTAGCATCATCGTTCGTCAACGTGGTACTAAATTCCACGCTGGTTCCAACGTTGGTTGCGGCAAAGACCACACTCTGTTTGCTAAAGCAGACGGTAAAGTGAAATTTGAAGTGAAAGGCCCGAAAAACCGTAAATTCATCAGCATCGTTGCTGAATAAGTTTTTCGCGTCCCGGTAACGGATAAAAGCCCCGCAACACGTTGCGGGGCTTTTTACATTCGACGGCCGGTAAATACGCTCGTCGCGCCGTGATAACCCGGAAACGAGCCCTTGCAGGGAATACGGCATGAAGCAGCAGGCAGGTATTGGTATTCTGTTAGCACTCACAACGGCAGTATGTTGGGGCGCTTTGCCAATAGCGATGAAGCAAGTGCTGGAGGTGATGGAGCCTCCTACCGTGGTGTTCTACCGTTTTTTAATGGCAAGCATTGGCCTTGGCGCTATTCTTGCGGTTAAAAAAAAGCTCCCTCCGTTGCGTATTTTTCGCAAAGCGCGTTGGCTGATCCTGTTGGCTATCGCTACCGGTGGGTTGTTCGGTAACTTCATTCTGTTTAGTTCATCCTTGCAATATTTGAGCCCAACGGCTTCGCAGGTTATCGGTCAGCTGTCACCGGTTGGTATGATGATTGCCAGCGTCTTTATCCTAAAAGAAAAGATGCGCGGTACGCAGGTGATTGGCGCCATTATGCTTCTGAGCGGTCTGGTTCTGTTTTTTAATACCAGTCTGATCGAAATTTTTACCCGTCTCACCGATTACACCTGGGGCGTTATCTTTGGTGTTGGTGCGGCGATGGTCTGGGTGAGCTATGGGGTCGCGCAAAAGGTGTTATTGCGCCGCCTGGCATCACCGCAGATCCTGTTTTTACTGTACACTTTATGTACGATTGCGTTGTTGCCGTTGGCTAAACCCAGTGTCATCACGCAGCTCAGTGACTGGCAGCTGGCATGCCTTGTATTCTGCGGCCTGAATACGCTGGTAGGATACGGTGCTCTCGCGGAAGCGATGGCGCGTTGGCAGGCGGCACAGGTGAGCGCCATTATTACGCTCACTCCGCTGTTTACGTTGTTATTTTCAGATTTATTATCACTGGCCTGGCCCGATTTCTTCGCCAGACCGATGCTAAACCTATTAGGTTATCTCGGTGCGTTTATCGTGGTTGCGGGCGCGATGTATTCCGCCATTGGTCATCGAATTTGGGGCGGTTTACGTAAGCATGAAACGGTGGTTTCGCAGCCCCGCTCAGGCGAATGATTTACGGAGAGTAAAATGAAGTTTGTTGATGAAGCATCGATTCTGGTCGTTGCAGGTGATGGCGGTAATGGTTGCGTCAGCTTCCGCCGCGAAAAGTACATCCCAAAAGGCGGTCCGGACGGTGGAGACGGTGGTGATGGTGGTGACGTTTGGCTGGAAGCCGACGAAAACCTGAACACGCTGATTGATTACCGTTTTGAAAAATCATTCCGCGCGGAACGTGGACAGAATGGCGCGAGCCGTGATTGCACCGGCAAGCGTGGTAAAGATGTCACGATTAAAGTGCCTGTAGGTACGCGTGTAATCGATCAGGGCACGGGCGAAACCATGGGCGACATGACCAAACACGGTCAGCGTCTGATGGTCGCTAAAGGCGGCTGGCACGGTCTGGGCAACACCCGTTTCAAATCCTCGGTCAACCGTACTCCGCGTCAGAAAACGATGGGTACACCGGGCGATAAACGCGATCTGATGCTGGAGCTGATGCTGCTGGCGGACGTGGGGATGCTGGGCATGCCAAACGCCGGTAAATCGACGTTTATCCGTGCGGTGTCCGCGGCGAAGCCGAAAGTCGCTGACTATCCGTTCACCACCCTGGTTCCGAGCCTGGGTGTGGTGCGTATGGACAACGAAAAGAGCTTCGTAGTTGCCGACATTCCGGGTCTGATTGAAGGCGCGGCTGAAGGCGCAGGCTTGGGTATCCGCTTCCTGAAACACCTGGAACGCTGCCGCGTACTGCTACACCTCATTGATATCGATCCGATTGACGGTTCCGATCCGGTTGAAAATGCCCGTATCATTATTGGCGAGCTTGAAAAATACAGCCAGGATCTGGCGTCTAAACCGCGTTGGTTAGTGTTCAACAAAATTGATTTGCTGGACAAGGCTGAAGCGGAAGAGAAAGCGAAAGCGATCGCCGAAGCGTTAGGCTGGGAAGGTAAATATTACCTGATCTCCGCCGCCAGCCAGTTGGGCGTGAAGGATCTCTGCTGGGATGTGATGACCTTTATCATCGAGAACCCGATTGTTCAGGCGGAAGAAGCGAAACAGCCAGAGAAAGTCGAGTTCATGTGGGATGATTATCACCGCCAGCAACTCGCTGAAGTCGAAGACGAAGCAGAAGATGATTGGGATGACGATTGGGACGAAGACGACGAAGAAGGCGTTGAGTTCATCTACAAGCGTTAATCACATTAAAAACCCCGGCCATGTTGCCGGGGTTTTGTTTCCAGGTTTCAGAAGGCCGGATTAGGTGCGTTAGCGCTGCCATCCGGCAAACATACTCAGTTATTCTGATAAATATCCTTGTATAACCGGCTCTCGAAGCGGACCAGTGGAATACGGCGATTACGCTGATCAGCTGGCTCTACAGCATAACCAGACAGATACTGCACAAATGCCATGCGCTGACCGCTTGCCGTGGTGATGAAGCCTGCCAGGTTATAGACCCCCTGCAGTGAGCCTGTCTTCGCCGATACTTTGCCATCTACGCCAGCCTGATGCAGACCCGCACGGTATTGCAAAGAGCCGTCATGGCCTGCCAGCGGCAGCATGGTGATAAAGTTCAGCTCGTTATCGTGCTGAGCGATATATTGCAGCACCTGCATCATGGTCGCTGGGGCAATCAGGTTATGGCGCGAGAGACCAGAACTGTCGGCAATAATGGTGTTGCCGATATCAATACCCGCTTGCTGACGCAGAATCTGGCGTACGGCATCAGAACCTGCTCGCCAGGTACCTGGCACGTTAAATCGTGCATGGCCAATCATACGGAAAACGGTATCGGCAATCATGTTGTCCGATTTTTTCAGCATAATCTTAAGCAGGTCGTGCAGCGGCGCCGACTGCTTACTGGCTACCACGGTCCCCGGCTCGTTGACCAGCGTCTGGCGCAGCAGAGTCCCGCTGTAAGTGATACCGGCTTGTTTTAGCTCATCTTTGATAATCGCCCCGGCATAGCTGGCGCCGTCCTGAATAGCGAATGCCAGCGGCAGCGGATCGGCTCGTTGGGGCAGACATCCGGTCAACGTAAAGCGGTTGAGATCGCCTGGAACCACGTCCAGTTCACAATATTGCGCTTCGGCAGAGCCACGAGCGAGAGTACGCACCTGACTGAACATGGTGACCGGGTAGTAAGATGCCACGCGGATAAAGGCGAGATCGTTAGGTTTTTGCGCGCTATAGAGTGAAACCGAGAAACAGTTACGATCGACAATAGCCGCCGCGGGCGGTGCGCTAAAACACTGCGTCATGTCGTTCCAGGGCCAGCCAGGCGCTTTATCATGACTGGCGAAAATGGAGGTGTCGATCATGACATTTCCGGCAATTTGCGTCACGCCTGATTTTTTCAGGGTTGCCACCATATTGCGAATATCCTGACGTTTTAGCGTCGGATCGGCACCAAATCGCGCCACTAAGTCACCTTTCAAAACGCCGCCTTCCACGTTGCCTTTAGTCTCAAGCGTGGTGGTAAAACGAAAGTCAGGCCCGAGCTGAATCAATGCCGCCAGCGCGGTGATCACTTTCTGTGTACTGGCCGGCAGCGCCATCTGCTGGCTATGGTAATCAATAGCAGGAGCAGGTGCGCCAACCTTCTGTACCATAAGGGCGAGGTTGGCCCCGGCAGGGAGCTGATTGATATACTCGTCGACGTTCGCAGCCTGAACGCTGAACGCTATACTGGCAGTCAATCCAATGGTAAATCTGGAAAATCGCATAATCTCGCGCTAACAACCTGGAAACAGGCCGTCATACTACGGCGCAACGCCCCAAAAAGTAAACGATGACCCATAGGGAACTCCAGGGTAAAATGATCATCAAATAGAGAATTGTAGCTGACCTGGGACCCTGATCCCCGGGTCGGTATTTTTTTGCTTCTGACTCTGGCATGGCGTATGCCAGAGTGGGCTTAGCAGCCGGGGTGAGAGCAGCCGCCCCCTACAGGAATGTTCAAGAGGTATAACAAATGCAAGCTATCCCAATGACCTTACGTGGTGCTGAAAAACTGCGCGAAGAACTGGATTTTCTGAAATCGGTGCGCCGTCCTGAAATCATTGCCGCTATCGCAGATGCGCGCGAGCATGGCGACCTGAAAGAAAATGCAGAGTATCACGCGGCGCGCGAACAGCAGGGTTTCTGCGAAGGGCGCATTAAAGATATCGAAGCTAAACTGTCCAACGCGCAGGTTATCGACGTCACAAAAATGCCGAACAATGGTCGCGTAGTTTTCGGCGCGACGGTTACCGTGCTGAATCTCGATAACGACGAAGAGCAGACCTGGCGTATTGTCGGCGATGATGAAGCCGATTTTAAACAGAACCTGATTTCGGTGAACTCGCCTATTGCTCGTGGCCTGATCGGTAAAGAGCAGGATGACGTGGTGGTTATTAAAACGCCGGGCGGTGAAGTTGAATATGAAGTAACGAAGGTAGAATACCTGTAATTCGCATCTTGGTTAAGATGTTGATACATTGTAAAGAAAGGAAAAAGGCCGCATAGCGGCCTTTTATCAACGAAGAGAGCGTGGCATTTTGCTCTCCTGCTAGCGGAAAATCCCGCGTTTTACACAAACTTCGTGTGCAACTTTGGGATATTCTTAGCGTGGCAGCGAGATTTTACGTTCTTTAGTCGGGCGATACAGTACCAGCGTTTTACCGATGACCTGTACATTGCAGGCGCCGGTTTCGCGTACGATAGCTTCCACGATCAAGGTTTTAGTATCGCGATCTTCCGAGGCGATTTTCACCTTGATAAGTTCATGGTGCTCTAACGCTTGTTCAATCTCGGCCAGTACCCCTTCGGTCAAACCATTGTTGCCAAGCATAACTACAGGCTTGAGCGGATGTGCCAGACCTTTCAGGTGCTGTTTTTGTTTAGTACTCAGATTCATCGTATATTTTTGCTTACGTTGGGATTGAAAACGGGTCATTCTACCGCCATCTCCCATATATCGCCAAATAGCTGTGTAGAAATTTACACCATTGGTTACGATGAACTGCCCTTTGGGAATGTGAAATGACAGGTAAAAAGCGTTCTGCCAGCTCGAGTCGCTGGCTTCAGGAACACTTTAGCGATAAATATGTTCAGCAGGCGCAGAAAAAGGGGTTACGTTCCCGTGCCTGGTTTAAACTTGATGAAATACAGCAAAGTGACAAAATTTTTAAACCGGGGATGACGATTGTTGATCTCGGTGCTGCACCCGGTGGCTGGTCGCAATATGCGGTTACGCAGATCGGCAACACTGGCCGCATTATCGCTTGCGATCTTTTACCTATGGATCCAATCGTTGGTGTGGACTTCCTTCAGGGCGACTTTCGTGATGAATTAGTCCTGAAAGCGTTACTTGAACGCGTAGGTGACAGTAAAGTACAAGTTGTCATGTCTGATATGGCGCCAAATATGTGTGGAACACCGGCGGTGGATATTCCCCGGGCCATGTATCTGGTAGAGCTGGCGCTTGGAATGGCTCGTGATGTATTAGCGCCAGGTGGTAGTTTTGTAGTGAAGGTGTTCCAGGGCGAAGGCTTCGATGAGTATCTAAGAGAGATTCGCTCCCTGTTTACGAAGGTCAAAGTTCGTAAGCCGGACTCTTCTCGCGCCCGTTCGCGTGAAGTGTATATTGTAGCGACCGGGCGTAAACCATAACCGGTAGATTTCAAACGAAAGTTTGAAAGAAACTGGATATAGAGTATCCTGACGCTGTTTTTAACACAGTTGTAATA
>NZ_JAHLRC010000015.1:0-62673 GCF_018919545.1 Citrobacter sp. S46_ASV_140 | reverse complement strand
GTCACTGATATGGACGGAACTTTTCTCGACGACGCCAAAAAATACGATCATGCACGTTTTATGGCGCAGTATCAGGAACTAAAAAAACGGGATATTGAATTTGTCGTGGCCAGCGGCAATCAGTATTACCAACTGATCTCCTTTTTCCCGGAACTCAAAGATGAGATCTCTTTTGTTGCCGAGAACGGGGCGTTAGTCTTTGAACATGGCAAACAGCTGTTTCACGGTGAGCTGACCCGCCACGAATCCCGCATTGTCATTGGCGAACTGCTCAAAGATACGCATCTCAACTTTGTGGCTTGCGGCCTGCAAAGCGCCTACGTTAGCGAAAATGCCCCCGAGTCCTTTGTCGCATTGATGTCAAAACACTACCATCGCCTGAAACCCGTGAAGGATTATCAGGACATCGATGATGTGCTGTTCAAGTTCTCGCTGAATTTACCGGACCAACAAATCCCATTAGTGATCGATCACCTTCATTCTGCCCTTGACGGTATAATGAAGCCCGTCACCAGCGGCTTTGGGTTTATCGACCTGATCATTCCAGGTTTGCATAAAGCCAACGGAATCAGCCGTCTGCTAAAGCGCTGGAACCTGTCCCCGCAAAACGTGGTCGCCATTGGCGATAGCGGCAATGACGCAGAAATGCTGAAAATGGCGCGCTACTCTTTCGCCATGGCCAACGCGGCAGAGAGTATCAAATCGATTGCCCGCTATCAGACCGACGACAATAACCATCAGGGCGCGCTGAACGTGATTCAGGCGGTGCTGGATAACACTTCCCCTTTTAATTGCTAATCCTGCCCAACCGGGGTATCCCCTTGCCCCGGTTTCCACGCTTTTTCATGTTTCTCACACCATCAAATTTTAAACTTGCGTTAACTAAATTTTAACTTATATTATCACCTGTAAGTTAAACAAGTTTCGAATGAAAGTTAATGCGAGATGGATATGGCTTTTACTTTTACCAGCGACACGTTGCCCACCGATCACAAAGCGGCAATCAGGCAGATGAAAAAACAATTGCGTGAACAGCTTGGAGATGTTCAGTTGATTTTCAATCAGTTGAGCGAGGCCATTGCTAATCGCGTGGCGGAAATCAACGCCCTCAAAGCGCAAGGCTCTCCGGTATGGCCTGTGTTGTCCTATGCGGATATCAAGGCGGGTCGCGTGAGTGCTGAGCAGCGTGAAGAAATTAAGCGTCGCGGATGCGCGGTCATTAAAGGCCATTTCTCTCGCGAACAAGCCCTCGATTGGGATAGGTCAATGCTGGACTATCTGGACCGCAACCATTTTGACGAAGTTTACCAAGGACCCGGCGATAATTTCTTTGGTACCCTGAGCGCGTCGCGGCCTGAAATCTACCCCATCTACTGGTCCCAGGCGCAGATGCAGGCCCGTCAGAGTGAAGAAATGGCAAATGCGCAGTCATTTCTCAACCGTCTTTGGACATTTGCAGGCGAAGGTAAGCAATGGTTTAACCCGGATGTCAGCGTTATCTACCCCGACCGCATACGCCGTCGTCCACCGGGAACAACGTCCAAAGGGCTGGGCGCGCATACGGATTCCGGCGCGCTGGAACGCTGGCTTCTGCCGGCATATCAGCAGGTCTTTGCTAATGTTTTCAATGGTAAGCTGGAAGATTACGACCCGTGGCAGGCCGCGCATCGCACTGAAGTAGAAGAGTACACGGTGGATAACACCACCAAATGTTCAGTATTCCGTACCTTCCAGGGCTGGACTGCACTCTCCGATATGCTGCCAGGTCAGGGGTTGTTGCACGTGGTCCCTATCCCTGAAGCGATGGCCTGGGTACTGTTACGTCCATTGCTTGACGATGTGCCGGAAGATGAACTTTGCGGCGTTGCGCCCGGCAGAGTTCTGCCGATTTCTGCGCAATGGCATCCGCTGCTGATTGAAGCGTTAACCAGCATTCCGCAACTGGACGCCGGAGACTCCGTCTGGTGGCATTGCGATGTGATCCACTCCGTCGCGCCGGTAGAAAATCAGCAGGGTTGGGGCAACGTGATGTACATCCCTGCCGCACCGATGTGCGAAAAGAATCTGGCCTACGCCCATAAAGTGAAGGCCGCGCTGGAAAAAGGCGTATCGCCGGGTGATTTCCCACGCGAGGATTATGAAACTCACTGGGAAGGACGCTTCACGCTGGATGATTTGAATATCCATGGCAAGCGTGCGCTGGGGATTATTTAATCTATAACTTACACAAGTTTCCCTAAGTATTTCGCGTTACAGGAAGGCGGCCAGCCTGTAAATCCCCACAAGCTTACACAAGTAAGTGACCGGGGTGTACAGGTGCAGCCAACACACCTGTAACACGAAAGACGACGGGAAAATTATTCGACGCCCTTGCTACGCAGGTAATCTTCGTAGTTACCGGTGAAGTCGATTACGCGTTCCGGCGTAATTTCAATCACGCGGGTTGCCAACGAACTGACGAACTCACGGTCGTGAGAAACGAAGATCAGCGTGCCCTGGTACATTTCCAGCGCCATATTCAGCGACTCGATAGATTCCATATCCAGGTGGTTGGTCGGTTCATCCATTACCAGAATATTCGGTTTCTGCATCATCAGCTTACCGAACAGCATGCGTCCTTTTTCACCACCGGACAGCACTTTAGCAGGTTTCTTGATATCGTCCTGGCTGAACAGCAAGCGACCAAGGAAGCTACGTACTACCTGCTCATCATCGCCTTCCTGTTTCCACTGACTCATCCACTCGAAGACCGTCAGATCGTTTTCGAATTCGTACTCGTGATCCTGCGCGTAGTAACCAACCTGGGCGTTTTCAGACCATTTCACGGTACCGTTATCCGGCTGTAATTCGCCGACCAGCGTTTTCAGCATGGTTGATTTACCCACCCCGTTGGCACCCAGAATGGCAATTTTCTCACCGACTTCCAGCAGCAGGTTAAAGTTTTTAAACAACGGACCTTCATCAAACCCTTTCGTCAGCGCTTCCACTTCCAGCGCGTTACGGAACAGTTTCTTATCCTGTTCGAAGCGGATGAACGGGTTCTGACGGCTGGACGCCTTCACTTCGTCAAGCTTGATCTTATCAATCTGACGCGCACGAGAAGTCGCCTGACGAGATTTAGATGCGTTGGCGCTAAAGCGGCTGACGAAGGATTGCAGATCGGCAATCTGCGCTTTCTTCTTGGCGTTATCGGCCAGCAGACGTTCACGCGCCTGGGTTGCCGCCGTCATATATTCGTCGTAGTTACCCGGATAAACACGCAGTTCGCCGTAGTCCAGATCCGCCATGTGCGTACAGACCATGTTCAGGAAGTGACGGTCGTGCGAAATGATGATCATGGTGCTGTCACGCTCGTTCAGCGTCTGTTCCAGCCAGCGGATAGTGTCGATATCCAGGTTGTTCGTTGGTTCGTCGAGCAGCAGAATGTCCGGGTTAGAGAACAGCGCCTGTGCCAGAAGCACACGCAGCTTCCAGCCGGGGGCGACTTCGCTCATCGGGCCGTAATGCTGTTCTACCGGAATACCTACGCCCAGCAGCAGTTCACCCGCACGCGCTTCCGCAGAGTAGCCGTCCATTTCGCCATACTGAACTTCAAGGTCAGCAACTTTATAGCCGTCTTCTTCGCTCATTTCGGCCAGGGCGTAAATGCGATCGCGCTCCTGCTTTACTTCCCACAGTTCACCGTGACCCATGATCACGGTGTCAAGCACGGTGAACTCTTCAAAGGCGAACTGATCCTGACGCAGCTTACCAATACGCTCGTTCGGATCGAGGGAAACGTTGCCCAGCGTCGGTTCGAGGTCGCCGCCGAGAATTTTCATAAAAGTGGATTTACCGCTACCGTTCGCGCCAATCAGGCCGTAACGGTTGCCGCCGCCAAATTTGACGGAAATATTTTCAAACAGCGGCTTACTGCCGAACTGCATGGTGACGTTGCTGGAAACTAACACTGGCGTATCCTGAAAGAGAAAGAAATATGTGACGAACCGCTTATTATGCCATAAGTCTGCAATAAGATCGCGCCTTGATGCTGAAGGGATAAAGTGAAAGCAAAAGGAAAAAAATGTGATTTAGTACACATCCGAATTCCTTGTTGCTCAGATTGCACATATAATGCGTGCCCAACACTACATAAATCTCAACCCACTAGCCTGCCTGGCACTGAATCTCGCATACATGAACATGAATATGAAATTAACAACGCTTTTCGCGGCGGCACTCGCAATAGTTGGTTTTTGTAACACCGCTTCTGCCGTCACGTACCCGCTGCCTACGGATGGCAGCCGTTTGATCGGCCAAAACCAGGTCATCACTATTCCTGAAGGCAACACCCAACCGCTGGAGTATTTTGCGGCGGAGTATCAGATGGGTCTGTCTAATATGCTGGAAGCCAACCCGGGCGTGGATACCTTCCTGCCGAAGGGCGGCACCGTACTGAACATACCTCAGCAATTGATCCTGCCGGATACCGTGCATGAAGGTATTGTTATTAACAGCGCTGAAATGCGTCTGTACTACTACCCGAAAGGCACCAACACCGTTATTGTTCTGCCGATCGGTATTGGTCAGTTGGGCAAAGACACGCCAATCAACTGGACCACCAAAGTAGAACGTAAAAAAGCGGGCCCAACCTGGACGCCAACGGCAAAAATGCATGCGGAATACCGCGCTGCGGGCGAACCACTGCCAGCTGTTGTTCCGGCAGGTCCGGATAACCCGATGGGCCTGTACGCGCTGTATATCGGTCGCCTGTACGCCATCCACGGCACCAATGCTAACTTCGGCGTCGGCTTACGCGTCAGCCACGGTTGCGTGCGTCTGCGTAACGACGACATCAAATTCCTGTTTGAAAATGTGCCGGTCGGCACCCGCGTACAGTTTATCGATGAGCCGGTAAAAGCCACGACTGAACCAGACGGCAGCCGTTACATCGAGGTACACAACCCACTGTCTACCACTGAAGCACAGTTCGAAGGCGGGGAAATCGTACCGATTACGCTGAACAAGAGCATTACCAGCATCACCGGTCAGTCTGACGTCGATCAGGCCGTCGTTGAGCAGGCGGTACAGAACCGTTCAGGTATGCCGGTTCGTCTGAACTAAGCATCAAAACTGCCCTTTCGCCTTATCGGGCCTACTTAACCTGTAGGCCCGATAAGCGCCAGCCCCATCGGGCACAATCCTCACATCACCTGCAATAAACCATATCCTACCAGCGCCGCCCATATCAGCATCGGCACCGAATACCAATGAAAACGCCACCAGATCCGTCGATCGTTTGCCATCCGTAAAGCAATAAGATTCGCCAGCGATCCCGGCAACAACCCAAAACCGCCCACATTGACCGCCCAGGCCAGCAGCAGCGTTGGCGGGACGTAGTTCAGCAGCAAAATCGTGCTGGGAACATTACTGATAAACTGCGACAGGCCAATGGCCGTCAACCAAAGCCCCAGCGCTGAAAGCGTGCCAATCTGGTGGGTAATCTCCTGCAAGGCTGGGAGTTGCGTCAGCAAGTGCACATCAATGAACATCGCCATAAACACCAACAGCAGCGTCCAATCCACGCTGAGGATCACGCGGCGAGCCAGCACCATGAATCCTGCCGCGACGATCGCCAGGCCCCACAGCTCTTGTTTTAACTCTAGTGCCGCCAGGAAAATGATATACAGCCCCAGACAGCTCCACACCAGGCGCGGTTGCCAGTCAGGCGCGCGCGTACCGGTATGATAATGCAAAGCTTTATACGGGAAACTGAACCAGCACAGCACCACCAGCGTCAGCATCATGGTCCCCGCAAGCGGCGCCATCTGCCAGGTAAACGCGGTAAACGATAAGCCGGAGCGTCCCCACATCAGAATGTTTTGCGGATTACCTATTGGCGTGAGCAACGAACCGGCGTTTACCGCCAGCGCCTCAAAGATAATCAGGCGATTTACAGGAATGGCGCACAATTTTTTCAGGGTGATCGTCAGCGGAACAACAATAAACAGCGCAACATCGTTGGTCAGAAACGTCGACAGCAGCGCCGCCGCCAGCACCATAAATATCGCCAATTGACGTTCGGTGTTAAAGCGCCGGGTCATCTTGCGCCCTAACACATCGAAGTAACCGCTTAGCTCCACGCCTTTGGTCAGTAACATCAGGCCGCTAAGCGTAATGATCGTGTGCCAGTCTATCGCCCCCGGCCACGACCTTGGCGTAAACGGCACGAACAGGCTCAGTACAACCCCGACGATGATTAACAGCTGAAAAAAGCGATCGCGCTGTAAGGCGCGTAGTAAAGGAAAACTCATTCAGAGCCTGTGCCTTGCTGTTGCGTAAACCGGCTAAAAGCCTCCAGCGTTTCCTTACTGACGTGATGCTCCATTCCCTCCGCGTCGCGACGGGCAATTTCCGGGCTGATACCTAACATCAGCAGGAAATTCTCCACAATCTGGTGACGCTCCCGACTCTCCTGAGCCAGTCGCTCACCTTCTGCGGTTAAAAACACGCCCCGCCAGGGGATCATTTCAATCAACCCAACTGAAGCAAGACGCTTAAGCATTTTAGCAACCGTCGGCTGGGAAACCCCAAGCCGTGCTGCCATATCTACCTGGCGCGCTTCACCCACCTCAATAATGAGATCGGAAATCAGCTCTACGTAGTCATCAATCAGCTCACGGCGATGTGCCTCCCGGACCTGACGAAATCCTTCAACGTGTTCTTCGACATTCACCAATTGCGTCACTTTTTTTGTTGTTGGCATACCTGCGCGACGACTCATTCTGCTTCCTCGTTACTGTGACGCGTTAACGGCATCTGATTAGAGAACGCTCATTGTAAACCAGAGTTGCGTGGGCACAAAAAATTAACGTTTTAGCAATAGCTATATAATATAGCCTGTGCTATATCTGTATATAATAAAGACATCCCTCAAGGACTGATGGGATCGTGAAGTCAGGAGGTTTATATGAATGAATTTAAGAGGTGTATACGCGTGTTTAGCCACTCTCCCTTTAAAGTACGGTTAATGCTGATCTCTATGCTGTGCGACATGATTATCAGCAAACCAGAGCAGGATAAGCCTGCAGATAAATAATGCGGCGTCGCGGTACGCCGCTTCATTTTCCTGCCGTAACTCGGATACGGTGATCGTTTTCGTGCCAATAACCCTTCTTTTTGTCAGTTTTGCCACGCCCCTCGCAAAACAATTTCTTAGTAGTAGTTGACCTTCTCTTGCACACACTCTATCTTTTCGCAGCCCTGCATATATTGCGGCTCGCGGATGCGGACCCTATCCCCCTTCTCGCTCTCTCAGGCAGGCAATGACCCTTAGCGCCAGGGTAAGCACATGGCGTTTTTGTAACAGTGGCATATGAATTTAACCCTCAAAGATTCGATCATTGCTCGTAGCCGGGCGATTAGTCCGTGGACTGGCCTCTATTTCTTACAGTCTCTGCTGATCAACCTTGCGCTGGGCTATCCGCTTAGCCTGCTCTATAGCGTTGCTTTCACCTGTATATTGATGCTGCTGTGGCGCAGCGCGCCGCGTGCGCAGAAAGTGCTGATTGGCATTTGCTCGCTGGTAGCGGCAATGTACTTCCCGTTTGGCCAGGCTTACGGTTCGCCGAACTTCAATACCTTGCTGGCGCTGCACTCAACCAATATGGAAGAGTCTACTGAAATCCTCACCATCTTCCCCTGGTACAGTTATCTGGTTGGGGTGTTTATTTTCGCCCTCGGTGTTATCGCCGTACGCCGTAAAAAAGAGGTGCAGCAGCGTAGCTGGAATAAGTTCGACAGCATTTGTTTGCTGTTCTGCGTTGTCGCGTTCTTTGTTACCCCGGTGCAAAACCTGGCCTGGGGCGGCGTGTTCAAGCTGAAAGACACCGGCTATCCGGTTTTCCGCTTTGCCAAGGACGTTATCGTTAATAACAACGAAGTGCTCGACGAACAAGAGCGTATGGCGAAGCTGGCGAGCGTGAAAGACAGCTGGACGGTAACCGCCGTGAAGCCGAAGTATCATACCTACGTGGTGGTCATCGGCGAAAGCGCCCGCCGCGATGCGTTAGGCGCTTTTGGCGGCCACTGGGATAACACCCCGTTTGCCAGTTCCGTTAACGGCTACATCTTCGCGGATTACATCGCGGCAAGCGGTTCGACACAAAAATCACTCGGCCTGACGCTAAATCGGGTGGTCGACGATAAACCCCAGTTCCAGGATAACTTTGTCACTCTGGCCAACCGCGCGGGATTCCAGACGTGGTGGTTCTCCAATCAGGGACAGATTGGTGAATACGATACGGCCATCGCCAGCATTGCGAAGCGAGCTGATGAAGTTCAGTTCCTCAAAAGCGGTGATTTCGAAGCGGATAAAAATACCCGTGACGAAGCGTTGTTGAAGATGACCGCCCAGGTGCTGGCAACCGAGCGCACTCAGCCACAGCTTATCGTGCTGCATTTAATGGGCTCGCATCCGCAGGCCTGCGACCGTACGCAGGGTAAATACGAGACTTTCGTCCAGTCAAAAGAGACATCTTGCTATCTGTACACCATGACGCAGACGGATGACCTGCTGCGCCAGCTTTACGATCAGTTACGTAACAGCGGTAACAGCTTCTCGATGGTCTATTTCTCCGATCATGGCCTCGCGTTTAAAGAGCGGGGGAAAGAGGTGCAGTACCTGGCGCATGACGATCAGTTCCAGCAGAATTTCCAGGTACCATTTATGGTGCTGTCGAGCGATGATAAAGCGCACCGGGTGATTAAAGCCCGTCGCTCCGCCAATGATTTCCTCAGCTTTTTCTCGCAGTGGACGGGGATAAGCGCGAAGGAAATCACCAACAGCTACCGCTTTATTTCTGAGAAAAAGGCTGGCCCGGTGTACATCACCAACTTCAAATTGCAGAAGGTGGACTACAACCATCTGGGTACCGACATCTTTGAGACCAAATCTCGTTAATCTCTGAGTTGCGCACAAAAAAAATCCGCCCCGAGAGGCGGATTTTTTGTATCACCGAAGTGATTAGAAGCGGTAACCCACGCCAGCGATCCAGGTGCCAACGTCAACGCTACGAATACGGCTCTGCTCGTAGGAGAAGTCCAGAGCAACGTTTTCGATCGGGTTGAACTGCAGACCAGCACCGTAAGAGAAACCGTAGTCACTGGTGGTGTGGTTATCAGCCGGGGATGCTGCGTTCTGGAATTTACCGTAGCCAACACCCACTACACCGTAGATGCTTGCCCAGTCATTCAGACGGTAAGCCGGGCCAGCAGTGATGCCGTAGTACTGGGTTTTGTTGTAGTCGCCAGACGCATCGGTACGATCTTTTTCAGTGTAAGTGAAGGAACCGATAACACCCAGCGGGTTGCTGTCCTGCTCGTAGCGATACTTCAGGTTAAAACCGTTCATTTTGTTCGCTGCGCCCTGAGCATCGCTCTGAGCGTAACCACCGGTAACGGTAGAAGTCGCAGCTACAGCAGTACCTGCGGAGAAAGCCAGAACAGCGGCCAGTGCTGAAAGACATGCAATTTTTTTCATAACCACCTCAAATGTGCTTCAAGTAAATCCTAAGTTTTAAATATACCAAAAATTGATGGGAAACTCTTTGCGATTCGCGATGTCTAACGGGGTCTTTCATGTAACAGAACGTTTCAGAAACCCGCTATCTCTTTCAATTAACATCACTTTTCTAACCTAAAATGCCATTATTGCGCGCACAATATGGCACATTCATCCAGAATATTCCTAATCACACAGATTATTAATCCATCACTTTCATGCCATTGTACGGAACTGAGCAATTTTTTTTTCAACGAATACTCAACCAGCGGTGCGTATTTCCATTACACTCGCTGTTTTACTTTTCTATACATCACGTCATCCGTGTCGTAGCAAGTTTGCAACGTCGCGCAGATGAAGGCGTGTAATTATCATTTGACAGGAGAAAGGATGCCGGGGTCGTCACGTAAAGCGCCAGTCTGGTTGCCTATTTTGGTTTTGCTTATTGCTATGTCCTCCATTCAAAGCGGAGCATCTCTGGCAAAATCGCTATTCCCACTCGTCGGTGCGCCGGGCGTTACCGCATTGCGCCTTGCGCTGGGCACCCTCATCCTTATTGCCTTCTTTAAACCCTGGCGTTTGCGATTCGCCAAAGAACAACGCCTGCCGCTGCTGTTTTATGGTCTGTCTCTGGGTGGGATGAACTATCTCTTCTACCTGTCAATCCAGACCGTCCCGCTGGGAATTGCCGTAGCGCTGGAATTCACCGGCCCGCTCGCGGTAGCGCTGTTTTCATCCCGACGTCCGGTGGATTTCATTTGGGTTGCACTGGCTGTACTCGGGCTTTGGTTCCTGCTGCCGTTAGGTCAGGACGTTTCTCACGTGGATTTAACCGGTGCTGCGCTGGCGCTGGGCGCTGGCGCCTGCTGGGCAATCTATATTCTTACCGGGCAGCGTGCCGGCGCGGAACATGGTCCGGCGACCGTTGCGGTAGGGTCATTAATTGCGGCGCTGATTTTTGTACCCATCGGCGCGCTCCAGGCTGGGGATGCCTTGTGGCACTGGTCCATTCTGCCGTTAGGCCTGGCCATTGCGGTCCTCTCCACTGCGCTTCCCTACTCGCTGGAGATGATTGCGTTGACGCGGCTGCCAACACGCACTTTTGGTACTCTGATGAGTATGGAACCCGCACTGGCTGCGGTTTCAGGAATGATCTTCCTCGGTGAAACGCTGACGCTTGTCCAAACGCTCGCTCTGGGCGCCATTATTGTCGCATCAATGGGTTCGACGCTCACTATTCGCAAAGAACCACAAATTAAGCAAGTTGACGTGAATTAACCACTTAATATTCTGCATGGTTTGCATAATCATGCAGAATATCCAATTGTAAATCTACGTGATAATTATTCTAATAAATATAATTTTCTCATCTACATATTTCTTGAAATTTTTACATTAACATAAAAATAACACACCTCCATTAATAGCCATTATATCTATATGATTTTATTGGTTATGTCATATCCACCCCTCTCTTCGCTATTAAAGTGATAGGTAACACCAGAAAAATAAATCCAAAATTCACGCTATACTTATTCCCGTTGAAGAGCTGGGACATAATTATCAAGAGGATATGAAAATATGAGTACCGCAAAACTGGTAAAAACAAAAGCATCTGCCCTCCTTTATACCCGCAACGATGTAACAGATAGCGAAAAGAAAGCGACCGTAGAGCTGCTGAATCAACAAGTGATCCAGTTCATCGACCTGTCTTTGATCACCAAACAGGCTCACTGGAACATGCGCGGCGCGAACTTCATTGCTGTGCATGAAATGCTCGATGGCTTCCGTACTGCCCTGACCGATCACCTCGACACCATGGCTGAGCGCGCCGTACAGTTAGGCGGTGTGGCATTGGGTACCACCCAGGTTATTAATAGCAAAACGCCTCTGAAAAGCTATCCGCTGGATATCCATAGCGTACAGGACCACTTAAAAGAGCTGGCCGATCGTTATGCCGTCGTCGCTAACAGCGTCCGTAAAGCCATTAGCGAAGCAAAAGACGAAGATACAGCAGATATCTTCACCGCCGCTTCACGCGACCTCGACAAATTCCTGTGGTTTATCGAAGCCAACATTGAATAACAGCAGACATAAGAATTACCTATATAACCCTCGCCCTGGCGGGGGTTTTGCACATCTATGGTGCATGACATTGATCGATCGTCACCCCAAAGTAAATTATTTGTAATAATCACTTCACACAATCGTTAACGAAAGATTGTTTTATCAACAATTTTTACGCTAAATAGTCATACCGTTTGCACTGTGTCAGGTACGCACCAAATGAGTGCCCCAAAACAGTGCAGATTACCCACTTTGCCCTACTTATTGTGCAGAGAAACGAGACACCCTCTTGTTAAAACAATGAGTTGCAAAACTGGCACGATTTTTTCATTAAGCCATATGTTCTCGCAGGGGATCGCCCCGTGGATAAAAAAGGAAATCCTATGAAGTCTGTATTAAAAGTCTCACTGGCTGCACTTACCCTGGCTTTTGCGGTGTCCTCCCATGCCGCAGATAAGAAACTGGTTGTCGCAACCGACACCGCATTTGTACCGTTCGAATTCAAACAGGGTGACAAATACGTTGGTTTTGATGTGGATCTGTGGGCTGCCGTGGCCAAAGAACTGAAGCTGGATTATGAACTGAAACCAATGGATTTCAGCGGCATCATCCCGGCTCTGCAAACCAAGAATATCGACCTGGCGCTGGCGGGTATCACCATCACTGATGAGCGTAAAAAAGCGATCGACTTCTCTGACGGCTACTACAAAAGCGGTCTGTTAGTGATGGTCAAAGCGAATAATAACGACGTGAAAAGCGTGAAAGATCTGGATGGTAAAGTCGTCGCTGTGAAGAGCGGCACGGGTTCCGTTGATTACGCGAAAGCTAACATCAAAACCAAAGATCTGCGCCAATTCCCGAATATCGATAACGCATATATGGAACTGGGCACCAACCGCGCAGACGCCGTGCTGCACGACACGCCAAACATTCTTTACTTCATCAAAACCGCTGGCAACGGTCAGTTCAAAGCTGTAGGCGAATCCCTGGAAGCCCAGCAGTACGGTATCGCCTTCCCGAAAGGCAGCGATGAACTGCGTGAGAAAGTGAACGGCGCGCTGAAAACGCTGAAAGAGAACGGCACATACAACGAAATCTACAAAAAATGGTTCGGTACCGAACCTAAATAACAAGAACGTTCTGTAACGCCCGGTAGCGCCAGCGCCGCCGGGCCTGCAATTTTGAGTCATCGCGTTATGGCTCATTACTTTTCTCACCACGGTAACAGGAACGAAATATGCAGTTTGACTGGAGTGCCATCTGGCCCGCCATCCCGCTTTTGATTGAAGGCGCCAAAATGACCCTGTGGATCTCGGTCCTCGGTCTGGCAGGCGGTCTGATAATCGGGCTTGCAGCAGGGTTTGCGCGTACTTTCGGCGGTTGGATAGCCAACCACGTAGCGCTGGTGTTTATCGAAGTCATTCGCGGTACGCCAATCGTTGTGCAGGTGATGTTTATTTACTTTGCCCTGCCAATGGCATTTAACGATTTACGCATTGATCCCTTTAGCGCCGCTGTTGTCACCATCATGATCAACTCCGGCGCCTATATTGCGGAAATCACCCGCGGCGCGGTGCTCTCAATCCATAAAGGATTCAGCGAAGCCGGACTGGCGCTTGGGCTTTCACGTACAGAGACTATCCGCCACGTTATTTTACCTCTCGCGCTGCGTCGTATGCTGCCACCGCTGGGCAACCAGTGGATCATCAGCATTAAAGATACCTCGCTGTTTATTGTCATTGGCGTCGCTGAACTGACCCGTCAGGGCCAGGAAATCATTGCCGGTAACTTCCGCGCACTGGAAATCTGGAGCGCCGTTGCGGTGTTCTATCTGATCATTACGCTGGTGCTGAGCTTCATTCTGCGTCGTCTGGAAAGAAGGATGAAAATCCTGTGATTGAATTTAAAAACGTTTCTAAGCACTTTGGCCCAACCCAGGTGCTGCACAATATTGACCTGAACATTCAGCAGGGCGAAGTGGTGGTAATTATCGGACCATCCGGGTCCGGCAAATCAACCCTGCTGCGCTGCATTAACAAACTGGAAGAGATAACCTCTGGCGATCTGATCGTCGATGGTCTGAAGGTAAACGATCCAAAGGTAGACGAGCGGTTAATCCGCCAGGAAGCCGGGATGGTGTTTCAGCAGTTCTACCTGTTCCCGCATCTGACGGCGCTGGAAAACGTCATGTTCGGACCGCAGCGCGTACGCGGTGCGAATAAAGAACAGGCCGAGAAACTGGCTAAAGAACTGCTGGCGAAAGTAGGTCTGGCCGAGCGTGCGCATCACTACCCTTCTGAACTGTCTGGCGGTCAACAGCAGCGTGTGGCGATCGCCCGTGCGCTGGCGGTGAAGCCGAAAATGATGCTGTTTGATGAGCCAACCTCAGCGCTGGACCCGGAACTGCGCCACGAAGTTCTGAAAGTTATGCAGGATCTGGCGGAGGAAGGGATGACCATGGTCATTGTGACCCACGAAATCGGCTTTGCCGAAAAAGTGGCTTCACGCCTGATTTTCATCGATAAGGGACGTATTGCCGAAGACGGTAATCCGCAGGCCCTGATTGAAAATCCGCCCAGCCAACGTTTACAGGAATTCTTGCAGCACGTTTCCTGATAGCTCTCCCTCCCTTCGCCTGAAGGGAGGTTTTTCACCAGAATCCTCTCATTTCATTTCTCCCCCGCCCTGACATCTATACTTATCCTTTTGAATTTATTTTCTCATGGGAGGAGTCATGCGCTGGATCCTGTTCATCTTTGTTTGTCTGGTGAGTCTCCCGACTCAGGCGGTGACGATACCTGGCGTCACTACGCCAACGTCAACCAACGCGCAAACCGCGCCGGCGAAAGAGCCGGATGTTGAACAGAAGAAAGCGGCCTACGGCGCACTGGCTGATGTGCTGGAAAATGACGCCTCGCGCCAGGAACTGATCGGTCAGTTACGCAAAGTGGCGACAGCGCCCCCTGCCGAGCCGGTGCCAACCATTGTTCCGCCCACGTTAACGGAAGAAAAAACGGTGCTGGAAAACGTCACGGATGTCACCCGCCACTACGGTGAGGCGCTCTCCAGCCGCTTTGCTCAGCTTTACCGCAATATTACCGATGCACCACACAAGACCTTTAACCCGCAAACGTTCACCAATGCCCTGACCCATTTTTTAATGCTGGCGGCGTCAGTGTTCGGTTTTTTCTGGCTGCTTCGCCTGTGCGCGCTGCCGCTGTATCGCAAAATGGGGCAATGGGCACGACGGAAAAACCGCGAACGCAGCAACTGGCTCCAGCTTCCGACGATGATCATCGGCGCATTCATTATCGATTTGCTTCTGCTGGCGCTGACTTTGTTTGTCGGGCAGATTCTGAGCGACAGAATGAACGCCGGTAGCCGCACTATCGCCTTTCAGCAAAGCCTGTTTCTCAATGCCTTTGCGTTGATTGAGTTCTTCAAAGCCATTCTGCGCCTGATATTTTGCCCTACGGTGGCCGAACTGCGCCCGTTTAACATTCAGGATGCCGGTGCGCGCTACTGGAATCGCCGTTTAAGTTCATTGAGCAGCCTGATTGGATACGGACTTATCGTTGCCGTTCCCATTATCTCGAATCAGGTCAACGTGCAGGTCGGCGCGATGGCAAACGTCATCATCATGCTGTGTATCACGCTATGGGCGCTGTACCTGATTTTCAGAAACAAGAAAGAGATAACGCAGCATTTGCTGAATCTGGCGGAAAGATCGTTAGCGTTTTTCAGCCTGTTTATCCGCGCCTTTGCGCTGGTATGGCATTGGCTGGCCAGCGCCTACTTCATTGTGCTGTTTTTCTTCTCGCTGTTTGATCCTGGCAACAGCCTGAAATTCATGATGGGCGCTACGCTGCGTAGCCTGGTGATCATTGGAATCGCCGCTTTTGTTTCCGGTATGCTTTCCCGCTGGATAGCCAAGACCATTACCCTTTCGCCACACACCCAGCGCAGCTATCCGGAATTACAAAAACGGTTGAATGGCTGGCTATCGACGGCGTTAAGCGTGGCCAGGATCCTGACGGTGTGCGTCGCGGTAATGCTGCTACTGAATGCCTGGGGATTATTCGACTTCTGGAACTGGCTGCATTACGGCGCAGGAGAAAAAACGGTGGATATTCTGATCCGTATCGCGCTGATTTTATTCTTCTCCGCCATCGGCTGGACGATCCTTGCCAGCCTGATTGAAAATCGTCTGGCTTCCGATATTCACGGCCGCCCGCTCCCCAGCGCCCGTACCCGCACCCTGCTGACGCTGTTTCGCAACGCGCTGGCGGTGATCATCAGCACGATCACCATCATGATTGTGCTATCCGAAATTGGCGTCAATATCGCGCCCTTACTGGCCGGGGCCGGGGCGCTGGGGCTGGCTATCTCTTTCGGCTCGCAAACGCTGGTAAAAGATATTATTACCGGGATCTTTATTCAGTTCGAAAATGGCATGAACACCGGCGACCTGGTGACCATCGGTCCACTCACCGGTACGGTTGAACGGATGTCCATCCGCTCTGTGGGCGTCCGTCAGGACACCGGGGCGTACCATATCATTCCCTGGTCATCGATAACGACCTTCGCCAACTTTGTGCGCGGGATTGGATCGGTCGTCGCCAATTACGACGTAGACCGCCATGAGGATGCGGATAAAGCGAATCAGGCGTTGAAAGACGCTGTGGCTGCAGTGATGGAACAGGACGATATTCGCGGGCTGATTATTGGCGAACCGTCGTTTGCCGGGATTGTGGGGTTAACCAATACGGCCTTCACGCTACGGGTCTCATTTACCACATTACCGCTGAAACAGTGGACGGTACGTTTCGCGCTAGACAGCCAGGTGAAGAAATACTTCGATCTGGCCAACGTACGCACGCCGGTACAGACGTATCAGGTTTTGCCTGCACCGGTGAATGGCCCTGCGTCGGCAGCAAGCGAACCGCTGCCGCCAACCGAGCCAACGCTTTAGCGTTTACGCGCCATAAAACGGCGACGCTGATCGTTATCCATAAAGGTCCAGGCAATAAAGCGACTCTGCTTTTGCCCCTGGGCCATCTCTTTCTTAACCACTTTCACCGCGCCCGCATCCGTTAACGCGTGGTACAGCGGAGGCAAATTCTCACCGCGCGAAACCAGCGTGGTGAACCACATCACCTGACGGCCAAAGGCCTGGCTTTCGGCGATCATTTTTTTGATGAACGCCACTTCACCGCCTTCACACCACAGCTCCTGCTGCTGCCCGCCAAAGTTCAGCGCATCATCTTTATCCTGCCCCAGATTACGACGTTTGCGCTCGCTTCCGGCGCGGGCTGAAGCCGCAGAATCATGGAATGGCGGGTTACACAATGTGGCTTCATATTGCTCATTCTTGTGAATGATACCGTTGAAGATTGCCGTAGAATCTTTCTGGCGACGCAGACGAATAGCACGGGTTAACCCCGGATTGGCGTTTACGATCGCCTGAGCGCTGTTAAACGCTTCGCTACTGGTCTCACTGCCGGTGAATCGCCAGCCGTATTCATGCACGCCGATCAGCGGATAAATACAGTTTGCCCCAACTCCCACGTCCAGCACGCTCGCATTTGCCGGAATGGTTCCGCTGGTTTCACCTAACAGGTCGGCCAGATGGTGAATGTAGTCAGCGCGACCAGGAACCGGCGGGCACAGAAAACCGTCTGGAATATCCCAGTTTTTCACCGCATAAAAATGCGCCAGCAGTGCTTTATTGAGCGCCTTCACTGCCTGCGGATTAGCGAAATCAACACTCTGCTCGCCGCCAGGCGTGAGGGTGAGAAATTGCGTCAACTCGGGTGTAACCTGGCATAAAGTCGCAAGATCATAACGGCCATTGTGGCGGTTGCGTGGGTGTAATCCCGGTTTCTGGGGGGGCATAGCATTCTCCTTTTAACAGCGGCGTAAGATACCCGCATAACGCCACGCGGTAAACACACAGCAAGGAAATTTGCTTTTTTTATACCTATTTGATGGCTTGCTGATTGTTCAAAAAACAGACATCTCATCACCAGTTTTTTGCGGTAAATGTCATCCGCTGACGGCCTAAACTTATCAGGCACGACCTGTTGTTTCTCAGAGGATATCACCATGAAGAAATGCCTCACATTCCTTGCCGCTACCGTACTGACCGGCATGACATTTGCGTCCTTTGCTGCACAGCCCTACACCAGCCCTCAAACCGGCCAGCTACAAGCTTCCGGCACTGTTTTCGCTACCGGAGCTTCTAACCTGAGCGATCTCGAAGACAAGCTGGCAGAGAAAGCGAAAGAGCAAGGCGCAAAAGGCTTTGTCGTCAATTCTGCGGGCGGTAAAAACCAGATGTACGGCAGCGCAACTATCTATAAGTAGTCCCTCACCTTAGCCCAACTGCATTCACCCCGAATGCAGTTTGCTACCTGCTGTTCACGTCGTTCACCGCTCAAATTGTAATCATCGTGTAGCAATTTTGAATCCAATGTAAATAAATGTATTTATTTTTGAATTAATGAATGCTAAAACGTCGCACTGATTAGTAATGCTTATCAAAATCATTATCAATTACATATTCACTCCCGCGAGGCCTGCAGGGTATAACATCCACAGAGATGTCCCTTCGCGCGAGTGAAACCGTCTACTCAAAAAATAATAAGTCACTCACTAACATGGATAAAAATCGCAATTTGCCTGCCAGTAGTTTTCATTCACTGACTTTTTTTGCCGGTCTGTGTATTGGCCTGTGTCCGGTAGCTCAGGCTGTCGCCGCGGGCGATCAAGATAAAAAACAAGAAGATACGCTGGTTGTTGAAGCGGCCAAACCTTCGTTATACGCCCCAACGCAGTCTGCCGACCCTAAGTTCTCCCGCCCGGTAGCGGATACAACCCGCACCATGACAGTGATTTCTGAGCAGGTGATTAAGGATCAAGGTGCAACCAATCTGACCGATGCGCTGAAAAACGTACCGGGCGTTGGCGCGTTTTTCGCCGGTGAGAACGGTAACTCCACCACCGGTGACGCGGTTTACATGCGTGGTGCGGATACCTCGAACAGTATTTATATCGACGGTATCCGTGATATTGGCAGCGTTACGCGCGACACTTTCAATACCGAACAGGTTGAAGTGATCAAAGGCCCCTCCGGCACCGACTATGGCCGTAGCGCGCCAACGGGCTCCATCAATATGATCAGCAAACAGCCGCGCACCGACTCAGGGATCGATGCCTCGGCCAGCGTCGGTAGCGCCTGGTTCCGCCGTGGTACGCTGGACATAAACCAGGTCATCGGTGAGACCACCGCTGCACGGTTAAACCTGATGGGTGAAAAAACGCATGATGCCGGTCGCGATAACGTTAAGAATGAACGTTATGGTGTGGCCCCCTCTCTCGCCTTTGGCTTAGGCACTGAGAACCGACTGTATCTGAACTATCTGCATGTCACCCAGCACAACACCCCGGATGGTGGTGTCCCCACCATCGGTCTGCCGGGATATTCCGCGCCTTCCGCGGGGACTGCTGCACTGAATCAGTCAGGAAAAGTGGATACGCATAACTTCTACGGTACCAACTCGGATTACGACGATTCAACGACCGATACCGCAACGATGCGTTTTGAACATGACCTGAACGACAGCACCACTATTCGCAACACCACCCGCTGGTCACGCATTAAGCAGGATTATCTGATGACGGCGGTGATGGGCGGCGCGACTAACATCACTCAACCCTCCAGCAGCGTCGACACCTGGACCTGGTCACGCCTGGCAAATACCAAAGATGTCAGCAATAAGATCCTGACCAACCAGACCAACCTGACCTCAAAATTTTACACGGGAGCCATCGGTCACGACATCAGCACCGGCGTGGAGCTAACGCGTGAAACGCAAACCAACTATGGTGTAAACCCGATCACCCCGCCGTCGGTAAATATCTATCATCCCGACAGCAATGTGAATATCGGCGGATTGTCTCGTAACGGCGCTAATGCTAACGGGCAAACCGATACCTTCGGTGTATACGCCTTTGATACGCTACAGATTACCCGTGAGTTTGAACTAAACGGTGGTATTCGCCTCGACAATTACCGCACGGAATATGACAGCGCCACCGCTTGCGGCGCTTCTGGTCGCGGCGCGGTCGCGTGTCCGACAGGCGTGGCGAAAGGTTCTCCGGTCACCACCGTGGATACTGCCAAATCAGGCAATCTGGTGAACTGGAAAGCGGGCGCGCTGTATCATCTGACCGATAACGGTAACGTTTACATTAACTACGCCGTTTCTCAGCAACCGCCGGGCGGCAGCAACTTTGCCCTCGCTCAGGGCGGAAGCGGTAACAGTGCGAACCGTACCGATTTCAAACCGCAGAAAGCGAAAACCAGCGAGATCGGCACCAAATGGGAGGTGCTGGATAAGCGCCTGCTGTTAACTGCCGCGATTTTCCGTACGGATATTGAGAACGAAGTTGAGCAGAACGACGACGGCACATATTCCCAGTACGGGGAGAAGCGCGTTGAAGGTTACGAACTCTCGGTAGCAGGGAACATCACTCCCGCATGGCAGGTTATTGGGGGTTACACCCAGCAGCGCGCGACGATCCACAGCGGCAAAAACGTTGCTCAGGATGGTTCTTCATCCCTGCCGTACACGCCAGAACATGCGTTCACGCTGTGGAACCAGTATCAGGCTACCGATGATATCTCTGTTGGCGCGGGCGCTCGCTACGTGGGCAGTATGCATCGCGGTTCCGACGGGGCCATGGGTACGCCATCCTACACCGAAGGTTACTGGGTCGCCGACGCGAAACTGGGTTATCGCGTGAATCGCAATCTCGATTTCCAGTTGAACGTCTATAACCTGTTCGACACCGATTATGTATCCTCCATTAACAAGAGCGGATACCGTTACCATCCGGGTGAGCCAAGAACCTTCCTGCTCACGGCAAATATGCATTTCTGATCTTTTACGTGGGGCGTAAGCCCCACTTTCAGGAGAAACACTGATGATGTATCACATTCCCGGCATTCTGTCGGCGCAGGATGTCGCCTGGTTTCGCGAACAGCTGGACGCTGCCGACTGGGTTGATGGCCGCGCAACCACCGGCGCTCAGGGCGCGCAGGTTAAAAACAACCAGCAGGTGAATACGCAAAGTGAACGTTACGGCGTTTTACAACAGGCGGTACAAAACGCGGTGAACAACAGCGCGTTATTCTTCGCCGCTGCATTACCGAAAACGCTCTCCACACCGCTGTTCAATCGCTACCAGCACAACGAGACCTACGGTTTTCACGTTGACGGCGCGGTGCGTAGTCATCCGCAAAACGGCTGGATGCGCACAGATCTTTCCGCCACCTTATTCCTGAGTAATCCTGACGATTATGAGGGAGGAGAGCTGCTGGTCAATGACACCTACGGCCAGCATGCGGTAAAACTTCCGGCAGGCGATCTGGTACTTTACCCTTCCAGCAGCCTGCACTGCGTTACGCCGGTGACCCGTGGGGTTCGGGTGGCATCCTTTATATGGATCCAGTCGATGATCCGGGACGATAAAAATCGCGCCATGCTTTTTGAGCTGGATAAAAACATCCAGTCCCTGAAGACACGTCATGGGGAGAGTAGCGAGATCCTGTCGCTTCTCAATCTCTACCATAACCTGCTGCGCGAATGGTCTGAAATCTGATACCGCTGACGCGTGGTCGTTTTTCAGCCATCACATTCGCTATACTTATTCTGTAGACATCAGCAGGAGGTAGGTATGGCATCCGGATGGGCAAATGACGACGCTGTTAACGAACAGATCAACAATACTATTGAAGATGCTGTTGCCCGCGCCCGCGGTGAGTTACCGACGGGGGAAAGTCTGTATGAATGCGAAGAATGTGGCAATCCAATCCCTCAGGCCAGACGGGAGGCCGTGCCCGGCGTACGCTTGTGCATCACATGCCAGCAGGATAAAGATTCACATAGCGCAGCATTTTCAGGATATAATCGCAGAGGTTCGAAAGACAGCCAGCTACGTTGACTTATCTTTACCGAAAGTTTCAGCGCATACGATTTCCTTTACGAGCACGCTTTTTTGCACTCTGTGTAGCAAAATGTGCCGTTGTCGGTTTCTCTGTAAAGCGCAATGACAAGAACTGTAAATCCCTCTTTCGAATTTATTAATATTCAATAAGTTATTTGTCATTCAATTTTTTTGATTGATGTCGTCAATTCTATTCGATTTTATCTCGCATAAAAAAACGTGATACTTCTCACATCGACGAAACAACGTCTTCTTAAAGAACACTGACTAACAGAACAAACCTGCGAGAAATTAATCATGAAAAATATCAAATTTGCTGTTGCCGCCATCGCTCTGTCTACCCTGTCATTTGGCGTTTTTGCTGCCGAGCCAGTTTCCTCTACTCAGGCGCAAAACATGAACAAAATTGGTGTGGTATCTGCTGACGGCGCCACCACGCTGGACGGCCTGGAAGCAAAACTGGCTGAAAAAGCGACCGCTGCTGGCGCAACGGGTTACAGCATCACTTCCGCTATCGGCAAAGACAAAATGAGCGGCACCGCGGTTATCTATAAATAACCGAAAGATTACCTGTACGACCCAATGCTCCAACCCTCATTGACCCTGTTTGTTACCCTTTGTTTGCCCGTCCGCCACTGGACGGGCTTTTTTTTGCTTAGTGTTCCAGTCGTTGACGGAATTCCTGCAACACGGCGTCTGGCATCCCTATTTGCAACGCCGCCTCGCAAATCGCCTGCCAGCTTCCGGCATCCAGCGGAATACCTTGCTCCAGCCGTTCTTCACGAGTATTCACCTCCCACTCCCCTGGCAACAGGATCGGGGCATCTTCAGCATGGGGGGACGCTTTCACCCACTTAGCAAAGGCCGCGACCTGGTTGTCGCAGTCCGGCGCGCCAAACAGTTCCGGATTCATAATGATGGTCGTCATACAGTTAATGATGGCATCCGCGCTGGTCTGCAGGCTCTCTTCATGTGTGGTTTTACCACCAGAAAGCGCTCCCCCCATAATTTCGCACATTGCCGCCAGCGCATAACCTTTGTGTTGGGCGAAGGTCAGCAACGACCCCAGTGGAGAGACCTGCATTACGGCAGGATCGGTTGTGGGTACCCCATTAGCATCAATCAGGCATCCCGGAGCCACCGTCTCGCCCTTGTGCCATGCCACACGAGTTTTGCCAAACGCGATGGCGCTGGTTGCATAGTCCAGCAACAACGGGAACGTATTTTTACGCGGGAACACCACACAGAAGGGGTTGGTGCCAAATCGACTATCGCGGCCATGAAACGGTGCGACCATCGGGATCCCTACCACATTCACAAAGTGCACCGAAACAAAACCCGCCGCCGCACATTGCTCCGCCCAGTAGCCAATGCGTCCAATATGGTGCGAATTATGTAATGCCACGGCAGCGATACCGTACTGGCGCGCTTTTTCGATCCCAAGCGTAATTGCCTCGTGGGCCGCCACCTGACCAAATGCGCAGTCGCCGTCAAGCGTAATCACCGCTCCCGCATCGTTGACCACTTTGGCATGGCGGTTGATCTGCAGGTGTCCCTGCGAAAATGAGCGAATATAGCTTGGGATCATGCCGATACCGTGGGAGTCGTGGCCGGCGAGGTTAGAGGCTATCAGATGATCTGCTACCAGCCGCGCCTCCAGCTCATTGCTTCCCATCTGGTGAAAAACGGCCTGGATAAAGGCGTGCAGCGTTGGCACATGGAAGCGATGTCCACTGTTCATTGTTATCTCCTGTTGTGTCGCGTGTTGATTGTGTTTCTTATTTTTCAACAAACTATGCTGCGCCACAGCGCTCAGGAGATCAATAAACGTGCAGAAATTTCACGTTGCCGGAAAGCGTGAACCGACGGGCCTGGCAAATGACCCGTCGGGAGAAAGAAAAATCAGAAGCTTTGCTCGACGCGGCCAAGTCCTTCAGCCAGCGTCGCGGATTCACCGGTTGCTACCAGACAGCAGGCCATCTGGATTTTCAGCGATGCCGGAACCGGCTCACTGCCCGCCAGACAACGCTCAATCCAGCGCGCGGTAGTTTCCGGGTCTTTAGCCACCGGCAGTGGGACCGGCTCATCGGGCATCTCGCTCTGCCGGTCCTGTAGCACTCGCACGCCGGACGAATCTATCAGGCTTATCTGCGGGCAGCGCTGCGGGTTGGCGTACACTTCACCCTCGGTACCGTGCATCAACAGGGCACGCCCACCGATATCGCCGAAAAATTTCGCCACGCGCGATACGTATTCCGGGTGAGAAACGCTGGAAAGACGCAGCGCGGCATCTTCGGCAAACGGCGTGGCTAATTTAGCCAGCGTATGCGCACTGTTACGCACGCCCATTCGCCAGCGCATCGCCAGCTGTTTTTCCAGCGGAGGACACAGCGCACTCACCGGGATAAACACCGGCTCATGACCATCCAGCTTTGCCTGCGCCTGCCCGGCATGCAGCGTCGGCGCAATCCCCATCAGTTCGAAAATGGTTTCAGTCAGCACGCGGGTTGGATCCTCGCTGACACCGTGCACCACCACCGGGAAGCCAAGTTTATGCAGTAAAATCGCCAGCAGCGGAGTCAAATTTGCCTGCTTGCGCGCGCCATTGTAGCTGGGAATGACAATCGGCATGGGTTTGGCCACTGGCGGAGTCAGGCGAATGGTGTGGTTCTGCATCGCTTCGTAAAAGCCCAGCATCTCCGCTTCGCCTTCGCCTTTAATACGCAGCGCAATCAGTACACCGCCCATCTCAAGATCGGGTACCTCACCGTTCATCATATGGGTATACAGTCCGCGAGCAGTATCCTTATCCAGGTCACGCGCGTGATTTTTTCCTCGCCCAATCTCTTTGATGATTTTGCGGTAATCCATCGATAACTCCTTGCCTGTTGCTCGCATCGTTAACGCCGACGGCGACGCGTGGGTTTCGCTTTTTCTTTTGGTTTTACTATAACGTCTGGCACAGCAGGTTGCTCTATCGGAAATATGGGTAATGCGTTCAGTAAACGCTTGCCATAGCTTTTGGTCAATAAACGCTTGTCATAAATAACCACTTCTCCCCAGCAGCCGTGGCTACGAATGAGTCGCCCAACCTGCTGGATCAAATTGAATGACGCCGCGGGCAAGCTCTGCACCTCAAAGGGGTAGCGGTTCAGGCTTTTCAGCCACTCGCCCTCGGTGATCACCACCGGGCTGTCGATAGGCGGAAAAGCAATTTTGTGAATATGCACCTGGGTCAGCAAGTCGCCTTTCAAATCCAGACCTTCGGCAAAAGATTGCAGCCCAATCAGTACGCTACGCTCGCCGTTGGTCACCCGCTTGCGGTGCAGCTCCACCAGTCGATAGCGCGGCTGGTCGCCCTGTACCAGCAACAGCAGACGCAGATCGGTAACGTGCTCAAGAAAACGCTGCATTGCCCGACCGCTGGCAAAGAGTACTAGCATGCCCTGATGCTTTTTACTTTCCAGCTGTTCGCGGAAATAGGCGGCCATTTCCGCGATATGCTGCTCTTCGTTATCAATTGACGGTTCGTAGCGCATCTGCGGAATGACGATTTTGCCTTGCTCAACGTGATTAAACGGTGAATCCAGCGCGATAAACCGGTCCCCTGCTTTTTCTTTCAGCCCGCTCATCTCCTGCAAACGCGAGAAGCTGTTGAGCGAACGCAGCGTGGCGGAAGTCACGATAATATGCGGTACGCTGCGCCACAGCAGTCGTTCAAGCTGATCGCTCACACGGATCCCCACACAGTGGAACCAGACGTGGATCTGCCCGTCACGCACTTCGCGCGTCGCCCATTTACTCACCGGCGCGCCTGACGACTGCGCGAGCGAAGCCAGCCGCCACAGTTTGCTTTGCGCCTCAAACATGCCCAACGCCCGATTCATCTGCAAAATAACCCGATGCAGACGCACAATATCGTGGGTGCCGGTTTTTTCGCTGAGATCGTTGAGGAACAGTTCCGCCAGACCGCGCAGCATTTCTGTTAGCTTCGCCAGACGCTGACAAATCTCCATCACTTCCGCAGGCAGTTCGCCCATCGCGAAACGGTGTTCCGCCTCCTGGGTCGCAGGCATGTACAAATTAAGAATGTTATTGAGCGATGAAATCAGCTCATACAGTTCCTCACAGTGACCGCTCAGACGCTCGGCATTCGCCAGCGGCGGCGTGGTTTTTGGGCGAAACTGTTCCAGGCAGGTGGCTACTAATTTGCAAAACAGATCCAACTGCAGCCGATACCAGGGGGCGCTGATTTCTGCGCTCATCTCCAGCGCATCACGCGCGACGTCCGGCAAATGGTGACCTTCATCAAGAACCAGCAGAAGGTTCTTCGGCTCCGGCAAAACAGCTTCGCTTTCCATGGCCGCCATCACCAGCGCGTGGTTAGCCACCACCACTTCGGCTTCCTGAATCTCACGGCGGGCGACAAAAAAGGGGCATTCACGATAGTAGTGACAGTTACGATTCAAACAGCTGGCTTTATCAGTGCTCAGGCGCTGCCAGAGTCCGTCGTCGATAGCGATATCCGTGTGATCGCGCAGCCCGTCCCACTTGTAGCTGTCGAGATCGCCTTTTAGCCTGGCGCAGCGCTTTTGTTCTTCCTGGTTGTTGGGCGTCAGGTCATCATCGAGAAAGGCCAACAGATCCTGCTGATTGGGTTCGCTACTGGCCAGCGCCGCTAAATTACGCGGGCAGACATAACGCCCGCGACCAAACGCGGCGGTAAAACGCAGATCGGGGATAATTTTGCGCAGCAGCGGTAAATCTTTGCTGTAGATCTGATCCTGTAAAGCAACGTTGGCGGTACTGACCACCAGCGTTTTTTGTTCTTCACGCGCTATGGCAATACCGGGAATCAGGTACGACAGCGTTTTCCCCACCCCGGTCGGCGCTTCAATTGCCAGATGCCGCCCTTCTTCCCCAGTGAGCGTTTTCGCGACGTCAGCAATCATCTGCCGCTGCGGCGCACGGGGAATAAAGTCGGGGATCTGTTCCTGAAGCGCCTTATACCAGGCGGCAATTTGCGCTTTTAGCGCAGCCGTTAGTGCCATGAGAAAACCTGAAATACTGTATAAACAGCCACTATTGTGGCACTTTCTGATACGTGTCGCAAAAAGAAAAGCCCGACCTTTCGGCCGGGCTCGCAATTACTGCGCTGTAGACGGTTTGCGCGGACGGCGCGGTGGACGAGGCTTATCGCCCGCCGGTTTGCCTTCGCCGCTACGCGGTTTCGCTTTTGGCGCACCGCCATCCTGACGACGCGGCTGCTGACCACGCCCTGCTCCACCCTGACCACGACCACCGCCGCCACGCTGCTGGCGACCATTCTGGATCGGCTCGGCTTTGATGGACGGGTCTGGCTCGTAGCCTGGCATCGCAATTCGCGGGATCTCTTTTTTCAGCAGCTTCTCGATGTCACGCAGCAGCTTGTGTTCATCGACGCACACCAGAGACAACGCTTCGCCGGTAGCGGCCGCACGACCGGTACGACCAATACGGTGCACGTAATCTTCCGGGACGTTTGGCAGCTCGTAGTTCACCACGTGCGGCAGCTCTTCAATATCCAGACCGCGCGCGGCAATATCGGTCGCCACCAGCACACGAATATCACCGGATTTAAAATCAGCCAGCGCACGCGTACGCGCCCCCTGAGATTTATTACCGTGGATCGCCGCGCTGCGAATGCCGTCTTTATTCAGCTGTTCCGCCAGATGGTTTGCACCATGTTTGGTACGGGTAAACACCAGCACCTGCTGCCAGTTGCCCTGACCGATCATCTGCGACAACAGTTCACGTTTACGCTTTTTATCAACAAAATGAACGTGCTGAGTCACCTGCTCTGACGCGGTATTACGGCGCGCCACTTCGATTTCCAGCGGATTGTGCAGCAGCTTTTCGGCCAGCGACTTAATATCATCAGAGAACGTTGCTGAGAACAGCAGGTTCTGGCGTTTTGCCGGCAGTTTCGCCAGAACGCGACGGATATCATGAATAAAGCCCATATCCAGCATGCGGTCAGCTTCATCCAGTACCAGAATCTCAACCTGATCCAGTTTCACCGCATTCTGGTGTTCCAGATCGAGCAAACGACCAGGCGTGGCGATCAGCACATCCACACCGCCGCGCAGCTTCATCATCTGTGGGTTAATGCTCACGCCGCCGAAGACCACCAGCGAGCGAATATTCAGATACTTACTGTAATCACGTACGTTTTCGCCAATCTGGGCCGCCAGTTCGCGGGTTGGCGTGAGGATCAGCGCACGCACCGGACGACGGCTTTTGCCATGCGGCTGATGGGTAATCAGGTGCTGCAACAGCGGCAGGGTAAAACCTGCCGTTTTCCCCGTACCGGTCTGGGCGCTGGCCATCAGATCGCGGCCTTCCAGCACGGCAGGGATCGCCTGCTGCTGAATAGGGGTAGGTTCACGGTAACCCTGCTCGGCAACGGCACGTAAAATTTCAGGGTTTAAACCAAGGGAATCAAAAGACATAACAACTCCGAACCACCCTGACCGTTACCGGTGTCGTTTTCAGGGAGATACATATAATAAAGATGACAAAAACCACAATGTCATGAAGGGGCGGAGTGTAGCAGTTTTTGTGATGTGCCGCATAAATTATCCCTGCGCTGAAAAATAACGGTCCGGACTGGACAAGGTTACACATCAGTCATAATCTTAATCAATCGATTGATTAAGATCTGAGTCGTGCTATGAATACACCCACCATGACAACCAAAGGTGAACAGGCGAAAAATCAGCTCATTGCCGCCGCGCTGGCGCAGTTTGGCGAGTATGGTCTGCACGCCACAACGCGCGATATCGCTGCGCAGGCCGGGCAAAATATTGCTGCCATCACCTACTATTTTGGCTCAAAAGAGGATTTATATCTCGCCTGCGCCCAGTGGATTGCGGATTTTATCGGCTCACAGTTTCGCCCGCACGCTGAAGAAGCCGAGCGTCTGTTTGCTCAGCCGGAACCAGATCGTGGCGCGATGCGCGAACTGATCCTCCGCGCCTGCAAAAATATGATCATGCTGTTAACCCAGGACGATACCGTTAACCTGAGCAAATTTATTTCGCGCGAACAGCTTTCCCCCACCGCGGCTTATCAACTGGTGCACGACCAGGTTATCAATCCGCTACATACTCACCTGACGCGCCTGATTGCTGCCTATACCGGCGGCGATGCCAACGATACCCAAATGATCCTGCACACCCACGCCCTACTCGGCGAGGTACTGGCCTTTCGTCTGGGGAAAGAAACCATTCTGTTGCGTACGGGCTGGTCACAATTTGATGAGGATAAAACCGCGCTGATTGACCAAACGATCACCTGTCACATCGATCTTATTCTGCAAGGTTTAACGCAAAGGAGACTGGAGTCATGAAAAAACCTGTCGTTCTCGGGCTGGTCATCGCGGCCCTCGTTGCCGTGATCGCCGGTGGAACGTGGTGGTATCAAAGTCGGCAAGATAACGGTCTGACGCTGTACGGCAATGTCGATATCCGTAGCGTCAACCTGAGTTTTCGCGTCGGCGGCAGGCTGGCCTCGCTGGCGGTTGACGAAGGCGATGCCATTACCGCCGGTCAGGTGCTGGGCGAACTGGACCGTGCACCGTACGAAAACGCATTAATGCAGGCAAAAGCGAATGTTGCCGCCGCGCAGGCGCAATACGATCTGATGCTGGCAGGGTATCGTGAAGAAGAGATCGCGCAAACCGCAGCGGCAGTCAAACAGGCGCAGGCAGCCTATGATTACGCGCAAAACTTTTACAATCGGCAGGTGGGATTGTGGAAAAGCCGCACTATCTCCGCCAACGATCTGGAAAACGCCCGTTCATCACGCGATCAGGCGCTGGCCTCTCTGAAATCCGCACAGGATAAACTCAGCCAATACCGCAGCGGTAATCGTGTGCAGGACATCGAGCAGGCGAAAGCCACGCTCGAACAAGCTCAGGCCGAGCTGGCCCAGGCAGAGCTTAATTTGCATGACACCACGCTGACCTCGCCGTCTGACGGCACGTTACTCACCCGTGCGGTCGAACCCGGCAGCATGCTGAACGAAGGGGGCACGGTACTGACGCTGTCACTCACGCGTCCGGTATGGGTTCGCGCCTACGTTGACGAACGAAATCTGAGCCAGGCGCAGCCAGGACGCGAAATCCTGCTTTACACCGATGGCCGTCCGGACAAACCGTATCACGGTAAAATCGGCTTCGTGTCGCCCACCGCCGAGTTTACCCCAAAAACAGTCGAGACCCCTGACCTGCGCACCGACCTGGTTTATCGCCTGCGTATTGTGGTGACCGACGCGGACGATGCGCTGCGCCAGGGAATGCCGGTAACGATAAAGTTCAGCGATGAGGCACGGCATGAATGACGCCGTCATTACGCTGAATGGACTGACGAAAAACTTTGCCGGAATGGATAAACCGGCCGTCGCCCCGCTCGACTGTACCGTTCATGCGGGCTACGTGACCGGGCTGGTCGGGCCGGATGGTGCTGGCAAAACCACGCTGATGCGAATGCTGGCAGGGCTGTTGAAACCCGACGCCGGTAGCGCAACGGTAATTGGTTTTGATCCCATCAAAGACGACAGCGCGCTGCATGCGGTACTGGGTTACATGCCGCAGAAATTTGGTCTGTATGAAGATTTGACCGTCATGGAGAACCTCAATCTCTATGCAGATTTACGTAGCGTTACCGGTGACGCGCGAGAAAAAACCTTTGCCCGGTTACTGGAATTTACCTCGCTGGGGCCGTTTACCGGACGACTGGCCGGCAAGCTTTCCGGCGGCATGAAACAGAAGCTCGGACTTGCCTGTACGCTGGTCGGTGAACCCAGCGTGTTACTGCTGGATGAGCCTGGCGTGGGCGTCGACCCTATTTCCCGTCGCGAACTGTGGCAAATGGTTCATGAACTGGCCGGGGACGGCATGCTGATCCTCTGGAGCACTTCGTATCTGGATGAAGCTGAACAATGCCGTGATGTGCTGCTGATGAACGAAGGTGAATTGCTGTATCAGGGCGATCCCACTCAGCTTACGCAAACCATGTCGGGTCGCAGCTTCCTGATGAGCAGTTCGCAGGAAAATAACCGCCGACTGCTGCAACGCACGTTAAAACTGCCGCAGGTTAGCGACGGGATGATTCAGGGGAAATCCGTCCGCTTAATCCTGAAAAAAGAAGCGACGGCCCAGCAGATTCAAAACGCTGACGGCATGCCGGAGATAACCATCAACGAAACCGCCCCCCGCTTCGAGGATGCCTTTATCGATTTACTCGGCGGGGCCGGAACATCGGAGTCACCGCTGGGCGCTATCCTGCATACCGTGGAAGGCACGCCAGGTGAAACGGTGATCGAAGCCAAAGCGCTGACCAAAAAATTTGGCGATTTTGCCGCTACCGACCACGTAGACTTTGCCGTGCAGCGCGGCGAGATTTTTGGTTTGTTAGGGCCCAACGGCGCGGGCAAATCCACTACCTTTAAAATGATGTGCGGCCTGCTGGTCCCCACCTCGGGTAAAGCGCTGGTGCTGGACATGGACCTGAAGGTCAGCTCCGGTAAAGCGCGCCAGCATCTGGGCTATATGGCGCAGAAATTCTCCCTGTATGGCAACCTGACGGTTGAACAGAATCTGCGCTTTTTCTCCGGCGTCTACGGCCTGCGCGGTCGGGCGCAGAAGGAGAAAATCGAGCGGATGAGCGAGGCATTCGGCCTGAAGAGTATCGCCTCCCACGCCACCGACGAACTGCCGCTGGGTTTTAAACAGCGTCTGGCGCTGGCCTGTTCGCTGATGCATGAACCCGACATTCTGTTCCTCGATGAACCCACTTCCGGGGTCGATCCCCTCACCCGTCGGGAGTTCTGGTTACATATCAACAGTATGGTGGAAAAAGGCGTCACGGTGATGGTGACCACCCACTTTATGGATGAGGCAGAATACTGCGATCGCATCGGGCTGGTGTATCGCGGCAAACTGATTGCCAGCGGTACGCCGGACGACCTGAAAGCTCAGGCTGCTGACAGTGAGACGCCAGACCCGACCATGGAACAGGCCTTTATCACGCTAATCAATGACTGGGATAAGGAGCATACGCATGAGTAACTCCGTTCTCTCCTGGCGTCGCGTACGCGCGCTGTGCGTGAAAGAGACGCGCCAGATCGTCCGCGATCCCAGCAGTTGGCTGATTGCAGTGGTGATCCCGCTGCTGCTGCTGTTTATCTTCGGCTACGGGATCAACCTCGACTCCAGCAAGCTACGGGTAGGGATTCTGCTCGAACAGCAAAGCGAAGAGGCGCTGGATTTTACCCATACCATGACCGGTTCACCGTATATTGACGCCACCATCAGCGATAACCGTCAGGAATTGATTGAGAAAATGCAGGCCGGGCGCATTCGCGGGCTGGTGGTGATCCCGGTGGATTTCGCCCAGCAGATGGCGCGACCCAACGACGTGGCGCCGATCCAGGTGATCACCGACGGCAGTGAACCGAATACCGCTAACTTTGTACAGGGTTATGTCGAAGGCATCTGGCAGATTTGGCAACAACAGCGGGCGGAAGATCGCGGAGAATCATTTGAACCTTTGATCGACGTGCAGACACGCTACTGGTTTAACCCGGCGGCCATCAGCCAACATTTTATTATTCCCGGGGCGGTAACCATCATCATGACGGTTATTGGCGCTATCCTCACCTCATTAGTGGTGGCGCGCGAATGGGAGCGCGGAACCATGGAAGCGCTGTTGTCTACCGAAGTCACCCGCGTCGAACTGCTGCTGTGCAAACTGATCCCCTATTACTTTCTGGGCATGCTGGCGATGCTGCTGTGTATGCTGGTGTCGGTGTTTATTCTCGGCGTGCCCTATCGCGGTTCGTTGCTGATCCTGTTTTTCATTACCAGTCTGTTTCTGCTCAGCACGCTCGGCATGGGGTTGCTTATCTCCACCATCACCCGCAATCAGTTTAACGCCGCGCAGGTCGCGCTAAACGCCGCCTTCCTGCCCTCGATTATGCTGTCGGGTTTTATCTTCCAGATAGACAGCATGCCGGCGATTATCCGGGCAGTAACCTATATTATTCCGGCTCGTTATTTCGTCAGCACCCTACAAAGCCTGTTTCTGGCGGGAAATATTCCGGTGGTGCTGATTATCAACGTGCTGTTTTTAATCGCTTCGGCGGTGATGTTTATTGGCCTGACGTGGCTTAAAACCAAACGTCGGCTGGATTAAGGGGACGGGCATGTTTCATCGCTTATGGACATTAATTCGTAAAGAGCTGCAATCGCTGTTACGTGAACCGCAGACGCGAGCCATTCTGATTTTACCGGTGCTGATTCAGGTTATTCTGTTCCCGTTCGCGGCCACGCTGGAAGTCACCAACGCCACTATCGCTATCTATAACGAAGACAACGGTAAACATTCGGTGGAGCTAACCCAGCGCTTCGCTCGCGCCAGCGCCTTTACGCACGTTCTGCTGCTGAAAAGCCCGCAGGAGATCCAGCCCACCATCGACACGCAAAAAGCCCTGTTGCTGGTGCGCTTCCCGGCCAACTTTTCGCGTAATCTGGATACCTTCCAGCAGGCTCCCATGCAGATTATTCTCGACGGGCGTAACTCTAACAGTGCGCAAATTGCCGCGAATTACCTGCAACAAATCGTTAAGGAGTATCAGCAGGAGCTGATGGACGGCAAGCCGAAACCGAACAACAGCGAGCTGGTGGTGCGTAACTGGTATAACCCGAATCTGGATTACAAATGGTTTGTGGTTCCGTCGCTGATCGCCATGATCACCACCATCGGCGTCATGATCGTCACTTCGCTCTCGGTTGCCCGCGAGCGCGAGCAAGGCACGCTGGATCAGCTGCTTGTCTCCCCGCTTACCACCTGGCAGATATTCATCGGTAAAGCGGTGCCCGCGTTAATTGTGGCAACGTTTCAGGCCACCATTGTGCTGGCGATCGGCATCTGGGCTTATCACATCCCGTTTGCCGGTTCACTGGCGCTGTTCTATTTCACGATGGTGATTTACGGGCTGTCGCTGGTCGGCTTTGGTCTGCTGATTTCATCACTGTGTGCCACCCAGCAGCAGGCATTTATCGGCGTGTTTGTGTTTATGATGCCGGCGATTTTACTTTCAGGCTACGTCTCGCCGGTCGAAAATATGCCGGTCTGGCTACAGAATCTGACGTGGATAAACCCAATCCGCCATTTTACGGACATCACGAAACAGATTTACCTGAAGGATGCGAGTCTGCAGATTGTGTGGGGAAGTTTGTGGCCGCTGTTGGTGATAGCGGCCACGACCGGCTCAGCGGCGTATGCGATGTTTAGACGCAAGGTGATGTAGCTTTTTGTCTTTTGCCAACAGCGAAACCACGGCGGGTCCGGCAAGGATCACCAGCCCCGCCAGGGCCAGCAAGACGTTGTTTTGCAGCACGCGCGACAGCAACCACAGTACGATCATCGCGGCACCGAAATACCACGTGGTAGTCAGCTCTTCCAGCACATCAGCTACGTCGCGCCAGCGCTGTTCATGGTGACGTTGCAAGGCCAGCATTAATAAAACCGTTACGCCGTAAACGACGCATAATCCCAGGCCGACGCGCACCAGCGTACCGCTCATCCAGCCCATTACCAGCAACGCCACTACCAGTAAATGCAACACAATCTGCCAGCAACTTAGACCCGTTGCGACACGAACACGTTGTTGCCACCTCATGGCTTTTCTCCTGAAGGATTTTCAACTAATTATTCAGAGTACCGGACTTTACGGAAAATTCCGCAACACCGCATCTTTTTGTGACGACGACTACACTATTTTATTTAGGAAGTGACGCCAACGGGAGGCTCATGAGCGGATCGGGAGTTCAATTTTCATTCAATGTGCTCACCATTAATACTCACAAAGGGTTCACCGCCTTCAACCGGCGTTTTATTTTGCCTGAACTACGGGAGGCTGTCAGAACGGTCGGTGCAGACATTGTGTGCCTACAGGAAGTTATGGGCGCGCACGATGCTCACTCGCTGCAGATTGAGAACTGGCCGGATACCACCCACTACGAATTTCTGGCGGACACCATGTGGAGCGACTTCGCCTACGGGCGTAACGCCGTGTACCCGCAAGGGCATCACGGTAACGCGGTGCTGTCGCGTTATCCTATTGAACATTATGAAAATCGCGATGTGTCCGTCGGCGCGAGTGAAAAGCGCGGGGTCCTCTACTGCCGCATCGTGCCGCCAATGCTCTCGCACCCAATTCATGTCATGTGCGTGCATCTCGGTTTGCGTGAAGCACACCGTCAGGCCCAGCTCGCTATGCTGGCTGACTGGGTCAATGCCCTGCCCGACGCGGAGCCCGTGGTGATCGCCGGAGATTTTAACGACTGGCGGCAAACGGCCAATCACCCGTTGAAAGCCAGGGCCGGCCTTGACGAGATTTTTACCCGCGCCCACGGTCGCCCGGCGCGGACGTTTCCGGTGCATTTTCCCCTGCTGCGTCTGGACAGGATCTACGTGAAAAACGCGAATGCCAGTACTCCAACGACGCTGGCGCTGCGTCACTGGCGACATTTGTCCGATCATGCCCCCCTGAGTGCGGAGATTCATTTATGAAAAATGGCTGGCGTGAAGGCAATCAAATTCAACTGCTGGAAAACGGCGATCAATACTATCCCGCCGTCTTTGACGCCATTGAACAGGCACAGCAAAAAATTATCCTTGAGACCTTTATTTGGTTTGAAGATGCGGTCGGAAAACAGCTGCATGCCGCCTTGCTCGGCGCCGCCCAGCGCGGAATCAAAGCAGAGGTGCTGCTGGACGGTTACGGTTCGCCGGATCTTAGCGACAGTTTTGTCGAAGAGTTGACCGTAGCTGGCGTTATTTTCCGCTACTACGATCCGCGCCCGCGTTTGTTCGGTATGCGCACCAATCTCTTTCGCCGTATGCATCGCAAAATTGTGGTCATTGATGATCGTGTTGCCTTTGTCGGCGGTATTAATTATTCCGCTGAACACATGTCTGATTACGGTCCCGAGGCCAAGCAGGATTATGCCGTTCGCGTGGAAGGTCCTGTCGTGGCCGACATCCTGAAATTCGTGCTGGATAACTTACCGGGACAGAGCGCCGTACGACGCTGGTGGCGACGTCATCACCGGGCAATTGAAAATCATCGGCCTGGCGAAGCGCAGGCGCTGTTTGTCTGGCGCGATAACGAAGAGCATCGCGATGATATTGAACGCCACTATTTGAAAATGCTGACCCAGGCCCGGCGGGAAGTAATCATTGCCAATGCCTATTTCTTTCCGGGTTATCGCCTGCTGCATGCCCTACGAAAAGCTGCGCGACGCGGTGTTCGGGTAAAACTCATCGTCCAGGGTGAACCGGATATGCCGATTGTGAAAGTGGGTGCCCGCCTGCTGTATAACTATCTGGTTAAAGGCGGCGTCCATGTCTATGAATACCGGCGTAAGCCCCTGCATGGTAAAGTCGCGCTGATGGACGATCATTGGGCGACGGTAGGTTCCAGCAATCTCGACCCGCTCAGTCTGTCGCTCAATCTGGAGGCGAATCTTATTATTCATGACCGCACGTTTAACCAGACCCTGCGTGACAACCTGACCCCCATTATTGCGCAGGACTGCAAGCGAGTTGATGAATCAATGCTGCCAAAACGCACCTGGTGGAACCTGACCAAAAGCGTGTTGGCCTTCCACTTTTTACGCCACTTCCCGGCGCTGGTCGGCTGGCTACCGGCGCATACCCCGCATCTGGCCGAGGTAGAACCACCCGCACAGCCAACTCTGGAAACCCAGGATCGTATTCCAACTGAGGATGCAGGAGGGGAAACCTGATGCCAAAAAACCACCGACGCTGGCGCTTAGCGAAAAAGATCCTCACATGGCTATTTTTTATTGCAGTCATCGTATTGCTGGTCGTTTATGCCAGTAAGGTCAACTGGCAGGAAGTATGGACGGTAATTCGCGATTACAATCGGATCGCCCTGCTCAGCGCCGTAGGGCTGGTGATCGTCAGTTATTTACTTTACGGCTGCTATGACTTGCTCGGGCGCTACTACTGCGGGCACAAGCTGGCAAAACGCCAGGTCATGCTGGTGTCGTTTATCTGTTACGCCTTCAACCTGACGTTAAGCACATGGGTGGGCGGTATTGGGATGCGTTATCGTCTCTACTCGCGTCTCGGATTACCGGGGAGCACAATTACGCGAATTTTTTCACTGAGCATTACCACCAACTGGCTGGGCTATATTCTGCTGGGCGGTTTTATTTTCACCTTCGGCGTCGTTGAACTGCCCGCGCACTGGTATATCGATGAAGGTACGCTACGCCTCTTAGGCATTGCGCTGCTGCTGATGATTGTTGTTTATCTGTGGTTTTGCGCTTTCGCTAAACATCGCCACATCACCATCAAGGGCCAAAAACTGGTACTGCCCTCCTGGAGATTTGCCCTCGCGCAAATGGCGATATCCGGTACTAACTGGATGGTAATGGGGGCGATTATCTGGCTGTTGCTGGGTCAGAATATCAACTATTTCTTCGTGCTGGGCGTGCTGCTGGTGAGCAGTATTGCCGGTGTTATCGTGCATATTCCGGCGGGGATTGGCGTGCTGGAGGCGGTCTTTATGGCGCTGCTGGCAGGAGAGAACACCTCTCAGGGAACAATCATTGCCGCCCTGCTCGCGTATCGCGTGCTGTACTATTTTATTCCGCTGTTGCTGGCGCTGATGTGCTATTTGCTGCTGGAGAGTCGGGCGAAAAAGTTGCGGGTAAAAAACGAGAAGGCGATGGCGAAATGATTCACCGGATGGCGGCTTACGCCATCCGGCAACAGAAAATTAACGACGATTGCCGAAGATACGCAGCAGCATCAGGAACAGGTTGATGAAGTCCAGATACAGCGTTAAGGCCCCAAGAATTGCGTATTTACGCAAATTGGAGCTGTCACGCAGGTCGATCTGCTCACCGATGTTTTTCAGCTTCTGCGTGTCATAAGCGGTCAGGCCGACAAACACAATCACCCCAATATAGGTCACCGCCCACATCAGCGCTTCGCTCTTCAACCAGAAGTTAACCAGCGAGGCCAGCACAATACCGATCAGCGCCATAAACAGCATATTGCCGAAACCGCTGAGATCGCGTTTGGTGGTGTAGCCGTACAAACTCATGATCCCGAACATCCCGCCGGTGACCACGAAGGTGCTGGCGATAGACGAGTAGGTATAGACGATAAAAATGCTTGATAGCGTCAGCCCGGTTAATGCCGAATAGAGCATAAACAGCGTGGTCGCCATTCCCGCGCTGAGCCTTTGCACCATGCCGGACAGGACGAACACCAGCGCTAGCTGGGCGATGATCAGTCCAAAGAAGGTGATTTTGCTGGAGAAGACAAACATCATCACCGCGGGCGTATTTGCTGCATACCAGGCGATAAACGCCGTCAGCAACAATCCGCAGGTCATCCAGCCGTACACCTGCGCCATATACGTTTGCAGGCCGGAACGGGCCTGTACAATAGAATCGGATCGTGGGAATCGGTCCATGACAATCTCCTGAATCAGTATGAGCCTACACCAATTGTACTCTACCAGCGTTTTGCTGCTAGCTTATCGCTGTCGCGGGCATCAACCCAGCGCTCACCTTCTGGCGTGGCCTCGCGCTTCCAGAACGGTGCGCGGGTTTTCAGATAATCCATAATGAACTGCCCGGCATCAAACGCGCTGCTGCGATGCGCACTGGTCACGCCAACAAAAACGATTTCGTCACCCGGCCACAGTTCGCCAATGCGATGAATGACCGTTACTCGTCCCAGCGGCCAGCGCACACGCGCTTCGTCGACAATCTCCGCCAGCGCTTTTTCGGTCATTCCCGGATAGTGTTCCAGCGTTAATGCCTGCACGCTATCGCCGAGATTGTGATTGCGGACTTTACCGGTGAAAGTGACCACCGCGCCGTCTTCATCGCGTTCGGCCAGCCAGGGATACTCATCCCCGACGCTGAACGGCGCATGACCAACAACAATTCGCGTTTCAGCCATCTTAGCCTCCGGTTACCGGTGGGAAGAAAGCCACTTCGTCACCCGCATTAAGGGGATGGTCAAAACTGACCAGCGTCTGATTTACCGCGGCCAGCAGCTTGCCGTCTTCCAGCGCCAACGCCCAGCGATCGCTTTTTGCCGCAAGACTCCGGCGCAGCGCTTCAACCGTTGCAAACTCAGCGGCGACCTCTATCGCATCCGTGTTCACCAATTCCCGTACCTGAGCAAAGAAAAGAACCTTAATCATGCGCATCCACCTTAAAATCTCCCGATTTACCGCCGCTTTTAGCCAGCAGACGCACCGGACCAATCACCATATCCTTTTGCACCGCTTTGCACATATCGTAGATGGTCAACGCTGCCACGGAGGCCGCCGTTAACGCTTCCATTTCGACGCCGGTTTTCCCGGTCAGGCGACACAGCGTTTCAATGCGTACGCGGTTGTGTTCCGGCTCGGCGTGCAGATTAACTTCAACCTTGCTCAACATCAGCGGATGGCACAGTGGGATAAGATCCCAGGTCCGTTTGGCGGCCTGAATACCGGCAATACGCGCCGTGGCGAAAACGTCGCCCTTATGGTGGCTGCCGTCGATAATCATCGCCAGCGTTTCGCTACGCATGGTCACGAATGCTTCTGCACGCGCCTCGCGTACGGTTTCCGCTTTGGCGGAGACATCCACCATATGCGCTTCGCCAGCGGCGTTAATATGAGTCAGTTGCGACATACTTATTTCTTCAAATGTGGGTGGAAATTACACGGACGCGTACGGGCATCGAGCTGCGGCGCAATGATATTTTCCCATGCGGTACGACACGCTTTAGTCGACCCCGGCATGGCGAAAATCAGCGTTTTGTTGGCCACTCCGGCAATCGCCCGGGATTGCAGCGTCGCGGTGCCAATCTCTTCAAACGACAGCATACGGAATACTTCACCAAACCCTTCGACTTCTCTGTCAAACAGCGGTTGCAGCGCTTCTGGCGCCTGGTCCCCTTCGGTTAAGCCCGTGCCGCCTGTAATGAGCACAACCTGCACATCCTCACTGGCAATCCATGCAGAAACCTGGGCGCGAATGGCGTAGCGGTTCTCTTTGACGATCGCCTTGTCGACAATCTGATGCCCCGCCTCTTGCGCCGAGTCACGCAGATAATGGCCGGAGGAGTCATCTTCTTCGCCGCGACGGTTGGAAACAGTAAGAATAGCAATGCGTGTCGGGATAAATTCAGCGCTTACCTGACTCATGAAAAACTCCTTTTAGCGATCAGCCGCCAATGTAAGATAAGTTTTGCGTAATACCGGTATTGTTCTGATGCAGGAAATGAGTCTGCTTTTTCTCCAGCAGCGCGGCTGAAATGCGTTCTTCCAGCGCCGACTGCTGAGCGTCGTCTTCCAGCAAATCACGCAGGCTTACACCGCCTTCACCAAATAAACACAGATGCAGTTTGCCGACAGAGGAAACGCGCAGACGGTTGCAGGTGGCGCAGAAGTCTTTCTCATAAGGCATGATCAGACCAATTTCACCAGCATAGTCAGGATGACAGAAAACCTGAGCCGGGCCGTCGCTGCGCTGTCGGATCTGGTGGATCCAGCCGCGACGCAGCAGCTCATCGCGCAGGACCTGGCCTGAGATATGGTGTTTACGGAAGAGAGAACTGCCCTCACCCGTTTCCATCAGTTCAATAAAGCGTAGTTGGATAGGACGGGGCTGAACCCACGCCAGGAAGGTGTCCAGTTGATGATGGTTTACGTCGCGCATCAGCACGGTATTGACTTTCACTTTTTCAAAACCCGCATCGAAGGCGGCGTCAATGCCTGCCATCACCTGCTGAAATTTGTCCTGCCCGGTAATGGCGTGAAACTGACGGGCATCGAGGCTGTCGACGCTGACGTTAAGTGCGGTCAGTCCGGCATCGCGCCAGGCAGCGGCATCACGCGCCAGACGATAACCATTAGTGGTCACCGCAATCTGACGGATGGCATCGTTTTCGCGCACGGCGGCGATAATGTCGGTAAAGTCGCGACGCAATGAAGGTTCGCCCCCTGTCAGACGCACTTTTTCCGTTCCCAGACTGGCGAACGCGCGCGTAACGCGGCGAATTTCATCAACGGTCAAAAAGCCGTTATTGGTGACACCGCCGGGCTTATAGCCATCCGGCAGGCAGTAGGTGCAACGAAAGTTACACACATCGGTAATCGACAAACGTAAGTAGTAAAACTTACGTGCGAAAGCATCGGTAAGTTGAGAGCCCATGTACACCTTTCCAAATACGGGAGACGTAGTCATTTCTTCCTACGCCCTGGTGACAAACTTATTCAAGTATTGTCACGGCCAAAGCACCGTATCATTTGACCCAGGTGCAGAGGCTAGAGTGTTTATTCTCGTCATACTTCAAATTGCAGAAGCGTGGGCTTTGCTCGTTCCCCCCAGTCACGTACTTATGTCCGCTTACGGGGGATTTTCTCGCTCACTGCCTTCCTGCAACTCAAATTATTCAGAGTACATTGTGGTTATGCCGATACTAGCGTGTAAATGACGCTTTTGCCATGTACACTTTCGTTGTATAAACACATACATAGCGACATGATCGTGCAATTTCGCTACAGAATAAGCAAAAACCACAGTTTTGCATTGATATACATCATCTTGCCGGCAGGTGAATCTCGTCAGAAAGGAGTAGATCGCAGAAAAAAATTACGCCAGATTCCGCCTGGATAATTGCTGAAAACACACTATTTACGTTACTGTAGCGCCGATCAATTGATATCAGGAAAATATATGCGCACTCGCACGCTGGCAGATCTGGACCGCGTTGTCGCTCTCGGCGGAGGGCATGGACTGGGACGCGTTCTCTCCTCTCTTTCCCCTTTAGGTTCACGCCTGACAGGGATCGTCACCACGACCGATAACGGCGGGTCGACAGGTCGTATTCGTCGCTCTGAAGGAGGCATTGCCTGGGGAGACATGCGTAACTGTCTGAACCAGTTAATTACTCAACCCAGCGTTGCATCCGCCATGTTTGAGTATCGTTTTGGCGGTAATGGTGAGCTTTCCGGGCATAACCTCGGAAATCTGATGTTAAAGGCGCTCGATCACCTCAGTGTGCGGCCTCTGGAAGCCATCAATTTAATTCGTAGTCTGCTGAAAGTTGACGCGCATTTAATTCCGATGTCGGAGCTGCCGGTGGATCTGATGGCTATCGACGATCAGGGACATGAAGTCTATGGCGAAGTGAATATCGATCAGCTCACCATCCCGCCGCAGGAACTGATGCTGTCGCCAAAAGTCCCCACCACGCGGGAGGCAGTTGAAGCTATCGCCGAAGCGGATTTGATTTTGATCGGACCCGGCAGTTTTTACACCAGCCTGATGCCGCTCCTGCTACTCGACGAATTGGCGCAGGCATTACGTCGCACACCTGCCCCGATGGTCTACATCGGCAATCTGGGTCGTGAGTTAAGCCTGCCAGCAGCCAGCCTGACGCTTAACGATAAGCTGGCAATCATTGAACAGTACGTTGGCAGGAAAGTGATTGATGCGGTGGTTGTGGGCCCGAAAGTGGATGTATCCACCGTTACCGACCGCGTTGTTATTCAGGAAGTGCTGGAAGCCAGCGACATTCCCTACCGCCATGACCGCCAGCTATTGCATTACGCGCTGGAGAAAGCGGTACAGGCTCTGGGGTGATACCAAGCGCGTGATTAGCATACAATCCTCATCGCAATGAGGATTGTACTTGTAGCTTACTGCATTAACCTCTCAGCACAGGTACATGCTCGGCGGATATTGGCTCTTCGTATCTTGTGCCAAAATTAGACCACCGGGCAAGAATGGCAAAGAATACGGCCATAACCAGGCAACTTAAATTGAACAAAACCCAGGGTGCATAATCCAGCGTCGCTACCCCCAGCGTCTTCGCCATGAACATACCAGATATTGTCCAAGGGAAAAGTCCTTCAAGTAGCGTGGCTCCAGACTCCATTGATCGGGACATATTAACCATATGCAATTTTTTGTTTTTAAAACAAGGATCATAAATATTCTTCACCAGAAAGAAACTGATGACTGCATTGCCAGTGCAGGCAACTAATAAAGAACTTGTGAACATTGTCGCCAACAGAGTACTGGTCACCGTTTTTAATTTCTGAACCAGTCGCCCAAGCAGTACATTAAGGCCACCAGAAACATCAAGTGCCGAAGCGAACATAAATGCACAAAGCATAACCACAATTGGGCTAACCATTGAATACATACCGCCACGATTAAGCAATATATTAATATTTTTAGTCGTAGATTCATTCATCGCGACATCTGAAAAATTGCTGATCATATTGGTATTAAAGCCATTAATCGATGCTTGAACGAGGTCCATCATGGTAAACGGCTGAAAAATTGCGCATATTGCCAGAGCAAAAAAAGAAGATGCGATCAAAACAATAATGGTATCCCATTTTTTTATCACACCAATAAAGACCAGCAATGTCGGTAATATTAATAAAGGGTTAAGCCAGAATAATGAGTTTAGCGTTTTTTTCATGACCGGGATAGTATCTAGTTGGATTGAATTTACCACATTTAAATCTAACCCCGCGATATAAAACCCCAGGCAGGCAAACAAAAAAGCAGGAACCGATGTATACAACATATTTCTAATACTTTGATAAAGCTCAGCCCCCGCAGCTAACGCGGCCATGTTTGTGGTATCTGATAAAGGAGATAATTTATCACCAAAATAGGCACCGGAGATAACGGCTCCAGCAGTAATCGGCAATGACACATTCATCGCCGCGGCAACGGCAACCAACGCCACACCAATTGTTCCTGCGGAACCCCATGAAGTGCCTGTAAATGTCGAGATGCAAACCGTCACTAAAAAAGCTGTAAGATATAAGTAAGCTGGGTTGATAATTTCCAGGCCATAATAGACCATTAACGGAATAGTACCACTAACCATCCAGCATCCAATCAACATACCGATCGACAGTAGAATTAACATTGCAGGGACGGCATCTTTTATTTTTTCTATAAAAGTCTGGAGAATTTCCTTCCAGCCCGCGCCATAGTATCTGGCAAAAAAACCTGTAATAATCGTAATAACAATTAAGATAAATTCAACTGGGTAATTTAAAACCCCAATACCTATAAAGAAAACCAGGAAAATAGCCACTAATAACATCAATGCTGCATAAAAGCTCGGTTGCTTATTTGTGCTTACCATGTTATTTTCCCGCTATTAATATGTTTTTATAGAATAAAACGCATTCTCTAAGTCCGCAATTAACATCTCTGGAGATTCCTGTCCAATTGAAATCCTAATTAAACCAGGCGCCATCCCATCTTTGCATATTACATCCTGGTTATAACCGCGATTTGGAGAAATAATCAGGCTTTCATATCCCCCCCAACTGCATCCCGGTTTGAAAATTCTACAACTATCAATAATGGCTTTAACTTTTTCAAAACTGCCATCTTTAAGTTCAAAACTAATGAGACCAGAAGTACCAAACATTTGTTGTGAAACAATTTCACGTTGTTTTGCATCAGCCATAAGAGGGTGACAGATATTCTCAACCTCTGCTCTGCTATTGAGAAAAGTAAGAATTGCATAGGTATTATTCTGATGTTGTCTCATGCGCAGCGGCAACGTTCGTAAACCGCGAATCACTAGCCATGCACTATCCGGGGCCAGCACTGCGCCAAGAAGCTGATGTGAAAAATCACGAATAATATCAAGATAGACTTTTGCGCCTACCACAGCACCCGCCGTTAAATCACTGTGACCGCCGATATATTTAGTACAAGAGTGGAGCACTAAATCGAAACCAAGAGTCAATGGCTTTTGGAAGAGTGGCGTAGCCCATGTATTATCAATGGCAGTAATAATATTATTCTCTTTCGCCAACTCTGCTATCATCTGCAGATCCACAACTCGCATGGTCATTGTTCCTGGGGATTCCGTGTATATCATGCGAGTATTCGGCTTTATTTTCTGCCGAATATCCTCGACATCGCCACTGAGAACAATGTCATAGTCAATACCAAAGCGTTGTTGCATTTGCTTCACCAGCACAACTGTTGGACCATAAACATTATTCACCAGAATAATATGGTCACCACTTTTCAGCAGGCCAAACAATGTTGCGCTTATCGCGCCCATGCCCGATCCAAAAACTTTGCAGGCCGCGCCACGCTCCAACGCTGCCAGTTTATGCTCTAACAGTTCCGTTGTTGGGTTAAGCCCCCGGGAATAGATGTAACGTTCAGCTTCGTGCTGCATATCATCACAGTATTGCTGATAGCTCTGCTGCACAAACAGACTGGTTTTTACTAGCGGAGGGCTGACTGCACCAAAATTTTTCTGGTGTTGTTCACCAACTCCAGAACATATCATGGCGTCCTGAACGGCATAATCATTCTCAGCGTAATTGCATATTATCTCTTTCATAATTTTCCTTTATATTTTCGTCAGGGAAATTTCTATAACAGGACAATTATAAAAAAAAGGAACAATGACAGCCTTTTGCTTGCTGCCAAAATGCTGAAAGAATCGTCAGAAATGTAAAGAATAAAACGATGAGATTCACAAAGCTGAAAAACAAAAATCAATTCAGCAAAGAATCAATTAGAGTGAGTGCATTAATTTTAAGAATAATAAATGGCAATAGAAAAACGAATAATATAATTATAAATGATAATACATTCTGTATTTTTCCAATCGCCATGGCATTTACGCGATGGCGAATTGGAAAGTGGAAACAATCTTACGATGCCGCGATAAACAACTCGCGCAGCTGATGCAACTGGTCGCGGATTGTCGCAGCCTCTTCAAATTCAAGATTCTGCGCATGCTGCATCATCTGCCCTTCCAGCTCATGAATCTTCTGCTGCAGCGCTTTTGGCGTCATATCCAGTTCGACAATTTCAGACTTCGCGCCTGCGCGTGACTTCCCTTTGCCTTTCGCCTTAGTCTTCGCAATATTCTGACCCAGCGCCAGAATATCGACCACTTTCTTGTTCAGCCCCTGCGGCGTAATACCGTGTTCTTCGTTGTAGAGCTGCTGTTTCTCACGACGGCGTTCAGTTTCACCTATCGCCTTAGCCATTGAGGCGGTAATTTTGTCGCCGTAGAGAATAGCCTTCCCGTTGATATTACGCGCCGCACGGCCGATGGTCTGAATAAGCGAACGTTCAGAACGCAGGAACCCTTCTTTGTCTGCGTCCAGAATCGCCACCAGTGAGACCTCAGGCATGTCCAGACCCTCACGTAACAAGTTGATACCCACCAACACGTCAAACTCGCCCAGACGCAGGTCACGAATGATTTCCATACGTTCCACGGTATCGATGTCTGAGTGCAGATAGCGCACCCGCTCACCGTGCTCTTCGAGGTATTCGGTGAGATCCTCTGCCATCCGTTTCGTGAGCGTAGTGACCAGCACACGTTCGTTAATCGCCGCACGGATGCGGATCTCAGACAGCAGATCGTCAACCTGCGTCGCCACCGGGCGTACCTCAATGATCGGATCCAGCAGGCCGGTCGGTCGTACTACCTGATCGACGACGTCATCACCGGATTTCTCCAGTTCATAGTTGCCCGGCGTCGCTGAGACGTAGATGGTCTGCGGGGCCAGCGCTTCAAACTCTTCAAATTTAAGCGGACGGTTATCCAGAGCCGACGGCAGACGGAATCCGTATTCGACCAGAGTCTCTTTACGCGCCCGGTCACCACGATACATACCGCCAATTTGCGGGATAGTGACGTGGGATTCATCCACCACCAGCAGGCCGTCGGCAGGCAGGTAATCAAACAGAGTCGGCGGCGGCTCGCCGGGGCCACGCCCGGACAGATAGCGGGAGTAGTTTTCAATCCCCGAGCAGTAACCCAGCTCGTTCATCATTTCCAGATCGAACTGCGTACGCTGACTTAGCCGCTGTTCTTCCAGCAGTTTGTTATTTGCCAGCAGGACCTTACGCCGCTCTGCCAGCTCAACTTTGATTTCTTCCATCGCCTGCACAATACGTTCGCGCGGCGTCACGTAGTGCGTTTTAGGATAGATGGTGTAGCGCGAAATCGTGGATTCAACCTGCCCGGTAAGCGGGTCAAACAGCGATAAACGTTCGACCTCTTCATCAAACAGTTCCACGCGCAGCGCGATATCGTCGGATTCAGCCGGGAAAATGTCGATCACTTCACCACGCACGCGGAAGGTTCCGCGCTGAAATGCCTGATCGTTGCGGGTATATTGCAGTTCCGCCAGGCGGCGCAGGATCGCACGCTGGTCGATAATCATCCCCACCGTCAGGTGCAGCATCATTTTCAGATACAGATCCGGATCGCCCAAACCATAGATAGCGGAAACTGACGCGACGACAACGACATCCCGACGTTCCAGCAGCGCTTTGGTCGCTGACAGACGCATTTGCTCAATATGTTCGTTAACCGAGGCATCCTTCTCGATGAAGGTGTCAGAACTTGGTACGTAGGCTTCCGGTTGATAATAGTCGTAGTAGGAGACGAAATACTCCACCGCGTTATCCGGGAAGAACTCTTTCATCTCACCGTACAACTGCGCGGCCAGCGTCTTATTGGGAGCCAGCACCATGGTAGGCCGCTGCAAGTCCGCAATTACGTTAGCGATGGTGAATGTCTTCCCCGAGCCCGTCACCCCCAGCAGCGTCTGATGCGCCAGACCATCCTCCAGCCCTTCTTCCAGACGGCGAATAGCCTCAGGCTGATCGCCAGAGGGTTTAAAAGCGGAATTTAGTTTGAACGGTTTACTCATGAGCAGCTACCTGAAGCAATGGGCGGGCAGGTGTGTAATTTTACTCGCAGTGGTATATTTTGCCAGTAAAATATACTGGATGAAAAAACAGTAACGCACCAGAATATTTCTGATACGCCATCAGAATGACCGTGACCGCAGGCTAAAATTTGGCCTCAGACAAGATAAAACACCAGCAAAAACGTGTTATCCCCAAAGCAATGACTTTTTTAACATTTGTCAAGCTGCCCGATGAAAGTTTTGTGGCAACGCATGACACTTCTGCGACAGCCATTGATTTTATCTAACATTCTGTAATTTAATGACTATTATCCCGAGCCGTCTTTCGCATCAATTTAGTCGCAGGCCGCGTCTTCTCTCGCTTACATTGTGTTTTCTAACTCTAATACACAAGGTTATCCACAGGAATAGTGGATAACTGCCTCCAGCCCGTATGGACTGTAGCCTGGCAAAAACGTCCTCACTCCCTTTTCCGAAGGGATAAAAAAAATTTATCGCTATTTTTTGATATTTATCAGCTAACGAAGCGGCCCGGAATGGCCGGGATCTTGCTCGCATTTTCATCATTTTCTTGCCTGCACCATTACGACACCGCCAGGCACTGGCAATGTGCACAAAACAACGCCAGCCCTCCGGCCAGCCAGACGTTACCGCCTGCGCGGTACACTCTCCTGCTGTTTTTTGACCCTAATCCCTCTTCTGGCAAGAGAATTGCAATTTTCTTCCGACGACCTGTACGTGGGGCGGATAGCATCATGCTGGAGGAATCTATGTTGAGTCTTCGCGCAGTGAATCATTATTACGGTAATCAACACTCCCTATGGGATGTGGATCTCGACCTGCTGCCCGGTAAATGTACCGGTGTGCTGGGGCTTCCAGGGATGGGAAAGACTACGCTGACCAATTGCATTATCGGCAATTTACCGATCGAAAGCGGCACCATGTTCTGGCATCAGGCTGGCGCGCCGCCGCGCGACCTGAGTCCCATTCCGGCGGCAAATCGCATCGCGCTGGGCATTAACTACGTTTCACAAGAGAGACGGATTTTTTCGCAATTGACGGTAGAGGAAAATCTGCATATTGCGCGCCAGGCGGTTGAGGAAAGCGAAACGATGAACAGCAGTGATATTTACCGCCTGTTTCCACAGTTGTTCGTACTGCGTCAGGCCAAAGGGGCGGCATTATCGGAAGATGATCAGCACCAGCTTGCGCTCGCCAGCGCGCTGGTCACACGCCCGCGCCTGCTGATCCTCGATGAGCCCACGCGGGGAAGTGGCCAGGCATATATCCACAAACTGGGGAACCTGGTTGTAAGGTTAAGCCAGGAGCTCGGCATCGCCATAATGCTCGCGGAGCAGAGCCTGCCGTTTATTCGTCGGGTCGCTGACTGCTACTGCCTGTTACACCGTGGGCGCAACGTGGCTCAGGGGCAAATCACACAGCTCAGCAACCCGCTAATCAACGACTGGGTGACGCCACAGACAAAACGCTAAGATCGATATAACGTCCTGTCGATGCCCGCTCCGGCTCTTCTACCAGCCAGGGAATTTCCCCCAGCAGCGGAGCCGCAAGCACACGCCTGAGCGTTGCCATATATTCAGCATGACGCTTGCCAGGTGGCGTCACATCATTGGCGACCCATCCGGCAAGCGTCAGTCCGGCCTGCTGCACCGCCTGGGCGGTCAGCACAGCGTGGTTGATGCAGCCGAGCTTAACGCCAACCACCAGAATAACCGGCAGTTGCTCTGTTTTCACCCAATCAGCAAAACTCAGCGTTGGCGAAAGCGGCGTAAACCATCCTCCAGCACCTTCCACCAGCACCCAGTCAGCCTGTTGTTCCAGCGCGCGTAAACCCGCAGACATTACAGAGGCCTGAATAGGGCGACCTTCGTCCGCGCTGATGATATGCGGTGAGGTAGGTTCCGCGAAGGTATAGGGGTTGATAGCCGCATAGTCCACCATCACAACGCTGTTGCGCTGTAATGCCAGGGCATCGCTATTACGCAGACCTTCAACCGTCATTTCACTGCCCGACGCCACTGGCTTATAGCCGACGGTTCGCAATCCCCTCTGCCCCGCCGCCTGCAGCAACGCGCAGCTGGCGATAGTTTTCCCCACTTCGGTATCCGTCCCGGTGACAAAAAAAGTGTTAGTCACGTTGAATCACTCCCAAAAATAGATGATAGGTCAGCGGATATTTCCCCTGCTGGCAGGGCCAGGCTAGCTGTAGCTGGCGCAGCTGCGAGCGGGTGAGAACGCGCGGCTCGCGGCCATCATGCAAATGCGTCGCGCCAATGCCCTTCAGCGAGCGCATGGCGCTCAGCGCATCGTCAAACCACAGCGTGACAGCATGAGACTGGTATTCAACGTCCCACCCATGCAGGGCGTTTTCCAGTTGCTCCACGGGCAAAAAACGATTGGCGTGCTCTCGCTCATCAACCGCTCGCCACGCCTGACGAAGTTCCGGCATTGACCCCTGCGCCAGGGTACTAAACGCCACCGTCCCGCCAGGACGCACCACCCGGTAAAGCTCACGTAACGCGCCGCGCAGGTCACTGCACCACTGTACGGCCAGATTGCTCCAGGCCAGGTCGAAAGTAGCAGCAGCCTGCGGAATGGCTTCAATATCCGCCAACAGATAGCGGTGGGCGACATCGTGACGCTGCGCTTCAGTCAGCATTTGCGCCGACAGATCCAGCGCGCAGACCTCGCTCCCCTGCTCCCGCCAGTAACGGCTCATACGCCCAGGCCCGCAGCCCGCATCTAAAACCTGAGAGAATGCCCGACCATCGAGTCGCGCCAGTAACGCATCGGCGCTCTGACGCTGGAGTTCCGCGTGTTGCTCATAGTGAGTAGCCGCGCGGCCAAACGCGGCAGCAATCGCCTGCTTATTGACCTGCGCCATGCAGCACCTCCAGTAAGCGATCGATATCCTGGACTTCATGCGCCTGGGTCAGCGTAAGCCGCAGCCTGGCCGTACCAACCGGCACCGTCGGTGGGCGAATAGCCGTCACCCAGCATCCCTGTTGACGTAATGCCGCCGCCAGCTGCAAGGCTTTATGATTGTCGCCCACGATCAGTGGCTGAATGGCGCTGTCTGACTGCGCCAGCGTTAAGTCCGGCGTATTCACCCCAGCGCGAAAACGCTGGATCAGCATCGCCAATTTTTCTCTGCGCTCATCGCCTTCGCGGCTGCGGATCACCTCCAGCGCGGCGCGCAAGGCCTGGGCCTGCGCCGGAGGCATACTGGTGCTGTAGATCAGATGACGGGCAAACTGCAGCAGATAATCGGCCACGCTGTCTGAGCACAAGATTGCCGCACCGCTGACGCCAAACCCTTTGCCAAACGTCACCACTAACAGCTCGGGTTTCACCTGCTGTCGGGAGCACGAACCGCGCCCTTCCTCACCGCTGACGCCAATCCCGTGCGCATCATCCACCAGCAACCACGCGCCATGCCGCTCTGCCACCGCGTGAATTTCCGCCAGCGGTGCGCTATCGCCATCCATGCTGAACACCCCTTCAGTGACCACGAGTTGTTGCCCCGGACAGGGGGTGGTCAGCAGACGTTCCAGATGTTGCGGATCGTTATGGGTAAAGCGACGTAGCACGGCAGGGCTAAGGCTGGCAGCTTCCAGCAGTGAGGCATGGCTGAGCCGGTCAGCAACAATCCGGTCCTCTTTGCCCATCAGCGCGGCAATGACCGCCTGATTAGCGGCAAAACCGGAGATAAACAACAGCGCCCGTGAATAGCCGAGCCATTGCGCCAGCTCATCTTCCAGCGCCTGATGAGCAACGGAATAACCGCTGACATGACCCGAGCCGCCGCTGCCGACGCCAAAACGCTCAGCGCCTTGCTGCCACGCGCAGATAATATGCGGATGGTGGCTTAAGCCAAGGTAGTCGTTGCTGGAAAAGTTCAGGTACTGGCGACCGTCGGCCTGCAGCCAGCGACCGGCGCCCTGCGTCACCGCATAGCGCCGACGCAGCGCATCAGCACGACGACGCGCCGTTAACGCATCGTCTATTTTTTGCTGCCAGGTCATACGGTTGCCGCGTTGTAGTATTCGTCGGTATCCGGGGTACGCAGCGCCTGCTCCAGGCGTTGCTGCTGTTCGTTATCACCCGCCAGCACCGCCGTTTGCTGCGGATTGAGACCCAGCTTGCGAAACAACAGCAAATCCTTATCTTCGTTCGGGTTCGGCGTGGTCAGCAGTTTGCAGCCGTAGAAAATCGAGTTAGCCCCGGCCATAAAGCACATCGCCTGGGTTTGTTCGTTCATCTGCTCGCGTCCAGCTGAAAGACGGACATATGAAGTCGGCATCATGATCCGCGCCACGGCGATAGTACGAATAAAATCAAAGGCATCCACATCGTCGTTATCGGCAAGCGGCGTGCCTTTCACTTTCACCAGCATGTTGATCGGCACGCTTTCTGGCGGCGTTGGCAGATTCGCTAATTGCAGCAACAGACCCGCGCGGTCGGTCACCGTTTCCCCCAGTCCCACAATCCCACCGGAGCAAACTTTAATGCCCGCCTCACGCACTTTATCCAGCGTATCCAGGCGCTCCTGGTACGAACGGGTTGTGATGATATTGCCGTAGAATTCCGGCGAGGTGTCGAGGTTATGGTTGTAGTAGTCCAGACCCGCATTAGCCAGCCGCTGGGCCTGATTTTCGTTCAGCGTACCCAGCGTCATACACGCTTCCAGCCCCAGTTCTTTTACGCCCTGAACCATCTGTTCCAGGTAAGGCATGTCGCGTTCGTGTGGATTCTTCCACGCCGCGCCCATGCAAAACCGCGTTGAACCGGCCTGTTTCGCTTTACGCGCAGAGTCCAGTACCTGTTCAACCTCCATCAAACGTTCCGTTTCCAGACCGGTTTTATAGCGGGAGCTTTGCGGGCAGTATTTGCAGTCTTCCGGGCAGGCACCGGTCTTAATCGACAGCAGCGTACTGACCTGAACCTGCCGCGGATCAAAGTGCTGACGGTGAACCTGCTGCGCTTCAAACAGCAGATCCAACAGCGGTTTTTCAAATAATTCGGTGACTTGCGACATTGTCCAGCGAGAAGAATGAGCCATATTGGTATACGTTTCGTTATGAGTTTGGTGTAGACTCGTAAACCTAAATCTTTTTAATTTGGTTTACAAGTCGATTATGACAACGGACGATCTTGCGTTTGACCAACGCCATATCTGGCACCCTTACACCTCCATGACCTCCCCGTTACCGGTTTATCCGGTGGCGCGTGCCGAAGGTTGCGAACTGATTTTAGCCAGCGGTGAGAGGCTGATAGACGGCATGTCATCCTGGTGGGCGGCGATCCACGGTTACAATCACCCACAGCTGAACGCCGCGATGAAAACGCAGATTGATGCCATGTCACATGTGATGTTTGGCGGCATTACCCATGCCCCGGCCATTGCGCTGTGCCGCCAGTTGGTGGCGATGACGCCAGAGGCGCTGGAGTGCGTTTTTCTCGCGGATTCAGGTTCGGTCGCCGTAGAAGTAGCAATGAAAATGGCGCTGCAATACTGGCAAGCCAAAGGCGAATCCCGTCAGCGTTTCCTGACATTTCGAAACGGTTATCACGGCGATACCTTCGGCGCGATGTCGGTCTGCGATCCCGACAACTCGATGCACAGTCTGTGGAAGGGTTATCTGCCGGAGAACCTGTTTGCGCCCGCCCCGCAAAGCCGCATGGACGGCGAGTGGGACGAACTGGATATGGTGCCTTTTGCCCGCCTGATGGCCGCGCATCGCCACGAGATTGCGGCGGTGATCCTTGAGCCGATTGTGCAGGGCGCTGGCGGCATGCGCATGTATCATCCCGAATGGTTAAAACGCATCCGTAAGATGTGCGACCGTGAAGGGATCCTGCTGATTGCCGATGAAATCGCCACCGGATTTGGTCGTACAGGCAAGCTTTTTGCCTGTGAACACGCCAACATAACTCCGGACATTTTGTGCCTCGGCAAAGCGTTAACCGGCGGAACCATGACACTTTCCGCCACCCTGACCACGCGTCAGGTCGCGGAAACCATCAGCAACGGTGAAGCCGGATGCTTCATGCACGGTCCAACCTTTATGGGTAATCCGCTGGCCTGCGCCGTCGCCTCCGCCAGCCTGTCGTTACTCGAAACCGGCGAGTGGCGCTCACAGGTAGCGGCTATTGAAGCGCAACTGCGAACAGAACTCGCCCCGGCGGCAGACTCCAGTTGGGTAGCCGACGTGCGCGTACTCGGCGCCATCGGTGTGATCGAAACCACGCATCCGGTGAATATGGCGGCGTTACAGAAGTTCTTTGTTGAACAGGGCGTGTGGGTACGACCGTTTGGCAAACTGATCTATCTGATGCCGCCGTACATTATTCAGCCCGATCAGTTGCGTCGTCTGACCCAGGCCGTAAACGAGGCTGTGCGCAGTGCAACATTTTTTAGCGATTAATCAGCGGTAAGCTCTACGGTTCCTGGCTACACTTTTTGGCTAACGAGAGGAGTCAGCATGAAACTAATCAGTAACGATCTGCGCGATGGCGAAAAGCTTGCGCATCGCCACGTCTTTAACGGCATGGGATATGACGGGGATAATATTTCCCCGCATCTGGCGTGGGATGACGTGCCCGCAGGGACCAAAAGCTTTGTCGTGACCTGCTACGATCCTGATGCACCAACCGGCTCCGGCTGGTGGCACTGGGTGGTGGTAAATCTGCCAGCAGATACCCGCGTACTCACGCAAGGCTTCGGCTCCGGGCTGGTTGCGCTGCCGGATGGGGTGATTCAGACCCGTACGGATTTTGGGAAAGCAGGTTATGGCGGTGCTGCGCCGCCGAAGGGGGAAACCCATCGCTATATCTTTACGGTTCACGCATTGGATGTGGAGCGTATTGATGTCGATGAGGACGCCAGCGGCGCGATGGTTGGCTTTAACGTTCACTTCCACTCGCTCGCCAGCGCCTCGATTACGGCGATGTTCAGTTAAGCTGTGTTGTGCCGGATGTCGGCTTCGCCGCATCCGGCCTACTAAACAAGGCTTATCTACAGAAATTCAGGCATCAATTTCAACAACGTCCCCTGGGCTAACAGTTCGGTTGCGCACTCAATATCCGGAGCAAAAAAGCGATCCTGCGTATAGTGGGCAACCTGCTCGCGCAGAGCCTGGCGCGCCTGCTCCAGCAGCGGGCTTGAGGTTAACCCTTCACGCAGGTCAATCCCCTGACACGCCGCCAGCCACTCCACGGCAATCACGCCGCGCGTATTCGCCGCCATCTCCCACAACCTGCGCCCCGCTGCCGGTGCCATAGACACATGATCTTCCTGGTTGGCGGAGGTCGGCAGGCTGTCCACGCTGTGCGGATGCGCCAGCGCTTTGTTCTCGCTCGCCAGCGCGGCCGCGGTTACCTGAGCAATCATAAAGCCGGAGTTCACCCCGCCGTTTTTCACCAGGAACGGCGGCAACTGCGACATATGTTTGTCCATCATCAGCGCAATGCGTCGCTCTGATAACGCCCCGATTTCCGCAATCGCCAGCGCCAGATTATCTGCCGCCATCGCCACCGGTTCAGCATGGAAGTTGCCGCCGGAAATGACATCGCCCTCTTCGGCAAACACCAGCGGGTTGTCGGAAACCGCGTTGGCTTCTACCAGCAAGACCTCCATTACCTGACGCATTTGCGTCAGGCACGCCCCCATCACCTGCGGCTGACAGCGCAAAGAATACGGATCCTGCACTTTTTCACAGTTATGATGCGACTGAGAAAGCGCGCTGGTGTCGGTCAACACGTGGCGGTACAACGTTGCGGCATCAATCTGCCCACGCTGTCCTCGTGCGGCATGAATACGGGCATCAAACGGACGACGAGAGCCCAAAACGGCTTCGGTGGTCAGCGCCCCACACACCGTCGCAGACGCGAACAGCTCCTGGGCTTCAATTAACCCGCGCAGCGCAAAGGCTGTGGAAGCCTGAGTACCGTTGAGCAGCGCCAGCCCTTCTTTCGCCTCCAGCGTAATCGGCTCCAGCCCGGCCTTTTTCAGCGCTTCGGTCGCCGGAAGCCATTCCCCCTGCCAGCGCGCTTTACCTTCGCCCAGCAGCGTCAGAGACATATGCGCCAGCGGTGCCAGGTCACCCGATGCGCCCACTGACCCTTTCGCCGGGATCAGCGGATACACCCCGGCATTCACCAGCGCAATCAGCGCTTCAATCACGCTGAGACGAATACCCGAAAAACCCCGCGCCAGGCTGTTGATTTTCAGCACCATAATCAGGCGTACCATCGCGTCATCGAGCGCCTCACCAACGCCTGCCGCATGGGAAAGCACCAGCGAACGCTGTAAATTCTGCAAATCTTCCGTGGCGATACGGGTCTGAGCCAGCAGGCCAAAGCCGGTATTAATGCCATACGCCGTACGGCCTTCAGCGACAATATTATTGACGCAGGCGACGCTTGCGTTGATCGCATCAATCGCCCCGGCATCCAGGCTCAGTTTGACCGGCTGCTGCCAGATGTCGCGCAGTTGCGCAAAGCTCAGATGACCCGGCGTTAATGTCATGGTGTTCATATCAGCGTTTCTCCTGCGTCGCCGCGACCATCGGCAAATTCAGCCCTTCTTCGACGGCGCAATCCACCGCAATGTCATACCCGGCGTCGGCGTGGCGCATCACCCCGGTAGCCGGATCGTTATGTAATACCCGGGCGATACGCGCTGCGGCTTCATCAGTGCCATCGCAAACAATCACCATCCCGGCATGCTGGGAGAAGCCCATTCCTACCCCGCCACCGTGATGCAGTGACACCCAGGTTGCACCGCTGGCGGTGTTAAGCAGCGCGTTCAGCAGCGGCCAGTCGGATACTGCATCAGAACCGTCGCGCATGGCTTCGGTTTCGCGGTTCGGGCTGGCGACGGAGCCGGAATCCAGATGATCACGGCCAATAACAATCGGCGCAGACACTTCGCCGCTGCGCACCATTTCATTAAACGCCAGCCCCAGTTTTTGACGCCATTCCAGACCGACCCAGCAGATACGCGCCGGTAATCCCTGGAAGTTAATCCGCTCACGCGCCATATCCAGCCAGTGGTGCAGATGTTTATCGTCAGCCACGATCTCTTTCACTTTGGCATCCGTTTTATAAATATCCTGCGGATCGCCGGAAAGCGCCACCCAACGGAACGGGCCAATGCCGCGGCAGAACAGAGGGCGAATATAAGCAGGGACGAAACCAGGGAAATCAAAGGCGTTTTCCACGCCCATCTCTTTGGCCATCTGGCGAATGTTGTTGCCGTAATCAAACGTCGGCACGCCCATTTTGCTGAACGCCAGCATTGCCTCGACGTGCGTTGCCATTGAGCGTTTCGCCGCCTGTACCGTGCCCTGCGGATCGGACACCGCTTTCGCCTGATACGCTTCCCAGCTCCAGCCGGACGGCAGATAACCATGCAGCGGATCGTGGGCGCTGGTCTGGTCAGTGACCATATCCGGGCGCACACCGCGCTTCACCAGTTCCGGCACAACGTCGGCGGCGTTAGCGCATAGCGCAATGGAGACCGCTTTCCCCTCACGGGTGTACTTTTCGATACGCGCCAGCGCGTCTTCAAGCGATGTCGCCTGCTCATCCACGTAGCGGGTACGCAGACGGAAATCGATCCGGCTTTGCTGGCACTCAATATTCAGCGAGCAAGCACCTGCCAGCGTTGCGGCTAACGGTTGCGCCCCACCCATGCCGCCCAGCCCGGCGGTCAGCACCCAGCGTCCGCTCAGGTTACCCTGATAATGCTGACGCCCGGCCTCAACGAAGGTTTCATAAGTCCCCTGCACGATGCCCTGGCTGCCAATGTAGATCCAGCTCCCGGCGGTCATCTGGCCATACATCGCCAGCCCTTTGGCGTCCAGCTCGTTGAAGTGTTCCCAGGTAGCCCAATGTGGCACCAGGTTAGAGTTGGCAATCAGTACGCGCGGCGCATTGTCATGGGTTTTGAAAACGCCAACCGGTTTACCGGACTGGACCAGCAGGGTCTCATCGGTCTCCAGTTCGGTCAGCGCGTTGACGATGGCGTCATAACATTCCCAGTCCCGCGCGGCGCGACCAATCCCGCCGTATACCACCAGCTCATGCGGATTTTCCGCCACATCGGGATCCAGGTTGTTCATTAACATGCGCAGCGGCGCTTCGGTCAGCCAGCTTTTGGCCGTTAACGTGGTGCCGCGTGGGGCACGAATATCCTGCTGACGGTACTTGCTATGAGACATGGTAGAGCACTCCTCGCGAACGATCGGACAGATAAGTAACATATACTTGTCTATACAAGTTGTCGCAAGCGTGCTTTTAACAAAAAAGATACAATTTTATTATACTGCGGCAGCAATCACGCTTTTCAGGACATAAACCGCCCTTGCAGGCGATAGCGGGAACCCGGGAAGAGCAAACGGGCATGAGAGACAATAGATGACGCAGACCAGGTTTTACGGCGGATCAGCAGGCAGGGATCGTGTTCTTTGATATTCAGCAGCGCGCACTCTTCGGCACTGGCGCGGACCGCTTCAACAATATGCTCGCCTTCCGTTAAAGGGGCTATCAGCGACAGATAAGCGTGCGGCGTAGTCTGGCTGTAATCCTGCGCCAGATACGCTGGCACAATTTCGGCATTCACGCAGCGATCTTCAATCTGCACCGGCAGTTCGTTCTCGTAGTGCACCATGACAGAGTGAAAAATGGAGGTGCCTTCTTTGACGTTTAACACCAAAGCCTGCTGCGCGCTTGCCTGGGTTCGTTCCAGCGTGATCACCTCGCAGCGGTGCTGATGCTGACGGGCGTTGATTTCATCCGCGATGCTGCGAATTTCAAACAGCGCAGACTGGCCCTTCGGCTCGGCGACAAACGTCCCTACGCCCTGCAAACGAACCAGTAACCCTTCATCCGTTAACTCACGCAGCGCCCGGTTGATGGTCATGCGGCTGAAACCATACTGCGCCACCAGCTCCGCCTCAGAGGGAATGCGATCGTGAGGTTGCCAGATACCGCTGGCAATCTTTTCGCTGATCTCCTGTTTGACCTTTTCGTAAAAAGGTGCCGGAGCAGAACGGGATGGGAGCATGCGTAAGCCTTCCTTAAGCTGAGAATGTGAGTGGGTACAGTTTACAGGCATTACCCGAACCTGATAAGCGCAACGCCATCAGGTATATCAGTGCCACCAGTGCGCGATTTGCCAACCTAATCGCGCCGCAACGCGCGCCGCTCTGCCATCATCGTCAAAGCGTGGATTAAATTCAACCATATCCACCGCCTGCAGTTTACCGCTACGACACAAGGGTTCAATCAGACTCAGCAGCGTCGCCAACGGTACGCCCAGCGCAGCGGGTGCCGACACGCCGGGCATTTCCCACACCGGCAGCACGTCGAGATCGATAGTCAGATAGATAACATCCAGGTTGGCGACAAACTGCGCTAACTGCGCCTGCGCCGTTGCACAGAACAGATCCTCCACCACGGTCACACCGAGCCGTTGCGCCTCATCCCATAGTGCCAGGGTGTTTGCCGCCCGACTGACGCCGATACAGGCATAGTGAAATTCCCGCTGCTGTTCATCGCAAAGCTGCGCCAGTTGGCGAAACGGTGTACCGGAAGTAGCCTGATCGGCATGGCGCAAATCGAGGTGGGCATCGAAGTTGAAGATCCCCACTTTCGCCTGCGGGAACGCATCCAGCACGCCTGCGCCGTGCGCAAATGCAGTTTCGTGTCCTCCCCCCAGAACAAAGGTACGCATATTCTCCTGCTGACAGCGCTGCACCGCATTGCGTAGCGCCTGCTGCGCGCCCTCAAGGTCGGGGGCCTGGGCCACAATATTTCCCAGATCTACCAGCCGATGATGCCCATCGTGGCTGGCTAAATTCGCCAGCGCCTTGCGCAGCACATCGGGCGCTCCGGCGGCTCCCGTCCGGCCCTGATTACGTTTCACGCCTTCGTCGCAGGCAAACCCAAGCAGCGCTATCTGCTCGCGATACATTTCTGGGCTAAATGTCGGGCTCAGCGTGATCGTCTGAAACAGGCGCAGCGCATTCGGCGATTCGGCGCGGTCATCACGTCCCTGCCACAGCGCAGGTGAAACAGGTTGCCAGTGAGTCATACTATTTGTCCTTTGAATACGCGTTGGTAGAGCGGATTACGCCCCGGTTCATACAGGATCTCGACCGGGAGAGTTGCATCCCACACCACAAAATCGGCCACAAACCCGGCCTTCAATTGACCATGAGTGGCATGACGTCCCAGCGCCCGGGCCGCATGTCGGGTGACGCCCGCCCATGCTTCTTCCGGCGTTAAGCCAAACTGAACGCAGGCCATATTCATCGCCCAGTGCAGGCTGATAAACGGGCTGGTACCTGGGTTAAAATCTGTCGCCACCGCCATCGGTACCTGATACTGACGCAGCAATGCCACCGGCGGACGCTGTTGCTCTTTAAGGAAATAGAATGCGCCGGGCAGCAGTACGCCGACCGTACCGCTTTGGCTCATCGCCGCTACTCCCGCTTCATCGAGATATTCAATATGATCGGCGGATAACCCGTGGTAGCGGCTTACCAGCTGTGCGCCACCCAGCAATGACAGCTGTTCAACATGGCCTTTAATCGGGATGCCCAACGCCTGCGCGGCCTGAAACACCCGCTCGCTCTGCGCCAACGAAAAACCCACGCTTTCACAAAACAGATCGACGGTCTCGAACAGCCCTTGTTCCCACAGCTGCGGCAAAATGGTCTCGCACACCAGCGTAATATAGCCGTCAGGATCATCCCGATATTCTGATGGAGTCGCATGGGCAGCCAACAGCGTGGGGCTTATTTCAATGATATTCTCCGCCGCCAGCGCCGCTGCCACGCGCAATATTTTCTCTTCTGTCTGCAAATCCAGGCCGTAACCGGATTTTATTTCCAGCAACGTAACGCCTTCTTTGATCAGCTGTTCCATACGCTGATGCGCTAGATGTAAGAGTTGTTCATCACTGGCGCTGCGGGTCGCTGATACCGTGGCATTGATACCCCCGCCCTGGGCGCTTATCTGCTGGTAGGAGACACCGTTTAGCCGCTGCTCCCATTCACCTGCGCGGTTTCCACCAAAGACCAGATGCGTATGACAGTCAATCAGGCCAGGTGTAATTAGCCTGCCCTGCATATCAAAGGTATTGTCATGTGTGAGATAGAGCGATGACTCCGGGACGATATCGCGAATCTTCCCCTCGCGGACGATCAGCGCATGACCCTCCACCAGCCCATACGGGGTGTTACGTTCGGGATCCATGGTCGCCAGACGAACATTGCGCCAGATAACATCATCAGGGAAGAATTGCTGCATTCGACTCACCACTTGTCATAGGTTGTATAGACATTTATTTTTGATTATACGGATGTTGTCAACCTGAAGGACCGTAATTGTTATGTATTTGTGATATAAGGACTCTCCGCGCCGGGCATTGCGGCGATAAAAACAACTTTTTACCTTTTAACCTTCCCGTTTCGCTCAACTTAGTATAAAAAAGCAGGCTTCAATGGATAACTTTCAAAGCCCGGAGCAACCTGTGAACATATCATCAGTTTCCCGTCTGGCGCTGGCAATGGCTTTTGGCGTGACGCTGACCGCCTGTAGCTCTACGCCGCCCGATCAAATTCCTTCCGATCAGACCGCGCCAGGTACCTCTTCGCGCCCGATCTTGTCGGCCAATGAAGCGAAAAACTTCGTTGCTGCGCACTATTTTTCCGCGCTGACGCCAAACACCGCGCCGTGGAGCCCTTCTGCTATTTCTCTGCCTGCACAGCCTGACTTCGTGGTTGGCCCGGCTGGGACTCAGGGCGTCACCCATACCAGCATTCAGGCTGCGGTTGATGCAGCAATCATCAAGCGTACTAACAAACGTCAGTACATCGCGATTATGCCGGGCGAGTATCAGGGCACGGTATATATCCCGGCAGCAACGGGAAGTCTGACGCTGTACGGCATGGGCGAAAAACCGCTGGATGTGAAAATTGGCCAGGCTATTGATGGTGACATGAGCACCGCAGACTGGCGTCGTACGGTGAACCCGGGCGGTAAATACATGCCGGGTAAACCGGCGTGGTATATGTTTGATAATTGCCAGAACAAGCGCGGCACAAATATTGGCGTGATGTGTTCTGCCGTCGTCTGGTCGCAAAATAACGGTCTGCAATTGCAGAACCTGACCATCGAAAACAATCTGGGTGACAGCGTTGATGCGGGTAATCACCCGGCCGTTGCGCTACGTACCGATGGCGATAAAGTGCAGATCAATAAGGTCAACATCCTCGGTCGCCAGAATACGTTTTTCGTGACTAACAGCGGCGTACAAAACCGTCTGGAAAACGATCGTCAACCGCGTACTTTGGTAACCAACAGCTACATTGAAGGCGATGTGGATATTGTTTCCGGTCGCGGCGCCGTGGTGTTCGATAACACCGATTTCCGCGTTGTGAACTCCCGTACTCAGCAGGAAGCCTATGTGTTTGCACCAGCGACGCTGTCAAACATCTACTACGGCTTCCTCGCCACAAATAGCCGCTTCACGGCGAGTGGTGATGGCGTGGCGCAGTTGGGCCGCTCGCTGGATGTCGATTCAAACACTAACGGTCAGGTCGTTATCCGCGACAGCGTGATCAACGAAGGCTTTAACATGGCAAAACCATGGGCTGACAGCGTTATCTCGAAGCGTCCTTTTGCCGGTAATACCGGTGCAGAAGATGACAAAGGTGAAATCCAGCGCAACCTGAACGACACCAACTTCAACCGCATGTGGGAATACAACAACCGCGGTATCGGTAGCAAAGTGGTTGCCGAACCGAAGCAGTAATCACAGCCATCAAACCGCTGGCGGGAACACTCCCGCCAGCCCCCTTCACCGCTTTCAACGTCTTTTCTTCACACAGGTAATATTTTCACCGACGCAGGTTTAAATTGATCGCGTGAATCAATCTATTTATAGCCATAATAATTCGAGTTGTATGAAGGCAAGCCCAGGCGCTTACCTAAGTAAGTTACAGTAACGTTTAACTGGACAAATATTGTTTTGCCGCTAAACTCACTTTTTAACCTAAAATAGATAAAAAGCCAAGCCATATTAATTTTAATATATGAGCATTGTCAATATATATCACTCTCCGGAAAAGGAAGATTACCGTAACTTTTTCTAAAAATAAATCAAAAAACCCGTTACGATATTT
>NZ_JAHLRC010000159.1:0-6631 GCF_018919545.1 Citrobacter sp. S46_ASV_140 | reverse complement strand
GATCTGGCACCGGGCGTGCTGAAGATTGTTAAGGTTTATCTGGCGGTTAAACGTCGGATCCAGCCTGGTGATAAGATGGCAGGTCGTCACGGTAACAAGGGTGTAATCTCTAAGATCAACCCGATCGAAGATATGCCACACGATGCTAACGGTACGCCGGTAGATATCGTGTTGAACCCGCTGGGCGTACCATCGCGTATGAACATCGGTCAGATCCTTGAAACCCACCTGGGTATGGCTGCGAAAGGTATTGGCGATAAGATCAACGCCATGCTGAAACAGCAGCAGGAAGTCGCGAAACTGCGCGAATTCATCCAGCGTGCTTACGATCTGGGTTCAGATGTTCGTCAGAAAGTTGACCTGAATACCTTCAGCGATGAAGAAGTTCTGCGTCTGGCTGAAAACCTGAAAAAAGGTATGCCGATCGCAACGCCGGTGTTCGACGGTGCGAAAGAGTCTGAAATCAAGGAACTGTTACAGCTGGGTGGCCTGCCGACTTCCGGTCAGATCACACTGTTCGACGGTCGTACCGGTGAGCAGTTCGAGCGCCAGGTTACCGTTGGCTACATGTACATGCTGAAACTGAACCACCTGGTTGATGACAAGATGCATGCGCGTTCTACCGGTTCTTACAGCCTGGTTACTCAGCAGCCGCTGGGTGGTAAGGCTCAGTTCGGTGGTCAGCGCTTCGGGGAGATGGAAGTGTGGGCGCTTGAAGCATACGGCGCGGCATACACCCTGCAGGAAATGCTCACCGTTAAGTCTGATGACGTGAACGGTCGTACTAAGATGTATAAAAACATCGTGGACGGCAACCATCAGATGGAACCAGGCATGCCGGAATCCTTCAACGTACTGTTGAAAGAGATTCGTTCGCTGGGTATCAACATCGAGCTGGAAGACGAGTAACTCTCGATCAAACAGGTCACTGGTGCTGGCGTAACAGCCAGCGCCAGATTGTGCTAACTCCGACGGGAGCAAATCCGTGAAAGATTTATTAAAGTTTCTGAAAGCGCAGACTAAAACCGAAGAGTTTGATGCGATCAAAATTGCTCTGGCCTCGCCAGACATGATCCGTTCATGGTCTTTCGGTGAAGTTAAGAAGCCGGAAACCATCAACTACCGTACGTTCAAACCTGAACGTGACGGCCTTTTCTGCGCCCGTATCTTTGGGCCGGTAAAAGACTATGAGTGCCTGTGCGGTAAGTACAAGCGCCTGAAACACCGCGGTGTGATCTGTGAGAAGTGCGGCGTTGAAGTGACCCAGACTAAAGTACGCCGTGAGCGTATGGGCCACATCGAGCTGGCGTCTCCGACTGCTCACATCTGGTTCCTGAAATCTCTGCCGTCCCGTATCGGTCTGCTGCTCGATATGCCGCTGCGCGATATCGAACGCGTACTGTACTTCGAATCTTATGTGGTTATCGAAGGCGGTATGACTAACCTGGAACGTCAACAGATCCTGACTGAAGAGCAGTATCTGGACGCGCTGGAAGAGTTCGGTGACGAATTCGACGCGAAGATGGGTGCGGAAGCAATCCAGGCCCTGCTGAAGAGCATGGATCTGGAGCAAGAGTGCGAAACTCTGCGCGAAGAGCTGAACGAAACCAACTCCGAAACCAAGCGTAAGAAGCTGACCAAACGTATCAAACTGCTGGAAGCATTCGTACAGTCTGGCAACAAGCCAGAGTGGATGATCCTGACCGTTCTGCCGGTTCTGCCGCCAGATCTGCGTCCGCTGGTTCCGCTGGATGGTGGTCGTTTCGCAACATCAGATCTGAACGATCTGTACCGTCGCGTGATCAACCGTAACAACCGTTTGAAACGTCTGCTGGATCTGGCTGCGCCGGACATCATCGTACGTAACGAAAAACGTATGCTGCAGGAAGCGGTTGACGCCCTGCTGGATAACGGTCGTCGTGGTCGTGCGATCACCGGTTCTAACAAACGTCCTCTGAAATCTTTGGCCGATATGATCAAAGGTAAACAGGGTCGTTTCCGTCAGAACCTGCTCGGTAAGCGTGTTGACTACTCCGGTCGTTCTGTAATCACCGTAGGTCCATACCTGCGTCTGCATCAGTGCGGTCTGCCGAAGAAAATGGCACTGGAACTGTTCAAACCGTTCATTTACGGCAAGCTGGAACTGCGTGGCCTGGCCACCACCATCAAAGCCGCTAAGAAAATGGTTGAGCGTGAAGAAGCTGTCGTTTGGGATATCCTGGACGAAGTTATCCGCGAACACCCGGTACTGCTGAACCGTGCACCAACCCTGCACCGTCTGGGTATCCAGGCATTTGAACCGGTACTGATCGAAGGTAAAGCTATCCAGCTGCACCCGCTGGTTTGTGCGGCATATAACGCCGACTTCGATGGTGACCAGATGGCTGTTCACGTACCGCTGACGCTGGAAGCCCAGCTCGAAGCGCGTGCGCTGATGATGTCTACCAACAACATCCTGTCTCCGGCGAACGGCGAACCTATCATCGTTCCGTCTCAGGACGTTGTATTGGGTCTGTACTACATGACCCGTGACTGTGTTAACGCCAAAGGCGAAGGCATGGTGCTGACTGGCCCGAAAGAAGCTGAGCGTATCTATCGCGCAGGTCTGGCCTCTCTGCATGCGCGCGTTAAAGTGCGTATCACTGAATACGAAAAAGATGAAAACGGCGAATTCGTTGCGCACACCAGCCTGAAAGACACGACCGTTGGTCGCGCCATTCTGTGGATGATCGTACCGAAAGGTCTGCCTTTCTCCATCGTCAACCAGGCGCTGGGCAAGAAAGCAATCTCCAAAATGCTGAACACCTGTTACCGCATTCTGGGCCTGAAGCCGACCGTTATCTTCGCTGACCAGACAATGTACACCGGCTTTGCTTATGCAGCGCGTTCAGGTGCATCTGTTGGTATTGATGACATGGTCATCCCAGAGAAGAAACACGAGATCATCTCTGAAGCGGAAGCTGAAGTTGCTGAGATCCAGGAGCAGTTCCAGTCTGGTCTGGTAACCGCGGGCGAACGTTATAACAAAGTTATCGATATCTGGGCTGCGGCGAACGATCGTGTATCCAAAGCGATGATGGATAACCTGCAAACCGAAACCGTGATTAACCGTGACGGCGTAGAAGAGCAGCAGGTTTCCTTCAACAGCATCTACATGATGGCCGACTCCGGTGCGCGTGGTTCTGCAGCACAGATTCGTCAGCTGGCTGGTATGCGTGGTCTGATGGCTAAGCCAGATGGCTCCATCATCGAAACGCCAATCACCGCGAACTTCCGTGAAGGTCTGAACGTACTCCAGTACTTCATCTCTACTCACGGTGCTCGTAAAGGTCTGGCGGATACCGCACTGAAAACAGCGAACTCCGGTTATCTGACTCGTCGTCTGGTTGACGTTGCGCAGGACTTGGTTGTTACTGAAGACGATTGCGGCACGCTTGAAGGCATCACCATGACCCCGGTTATCGAGGGTGGTGACGTTAAAGAACCGCTGCGCGATCGCGTTCTGGGTCGTGTGACTGCTGAAGACGTTCTGAAGCCGGGTACGGCGGATATTCTGGTTCCACGCAACACGCTGCTGCACGAACAGTGGTGTGACCTGCTGGAAGAGAACTCCGTTGACTCCGTCAAAGTCCGTTCCGTTGTATCCTGTGACACCGACTTTGGTGTATGTGCGCACTGCTATGGTCGTGACCTGGCGCGTGGCCACATCATCAATAAAGGTGAAGCAATCGGCGTTATCGCGGCACAGTCCATCGGTGAACCGGGTACACAGCTGACGATGCGTACGTTCCACATCGGTGGTGCGGCATCTCGTGCGGCTGCTGAATCCAGCATCCAGGTGAAAAACAAAGGTAGCATCCGTCTGAGCAATGCGAAGTCGGTTGTTAACTCCAGCGGTAAACTGGTTATCACCTCACGTAACACCGAACTGAAACTGATCGACGAATTCGGCCGTACCAAAGAAAGCTATAAAGTGCCTTACGGTTCCGTTATGGCGAAAGGTGATGGCGAACAGGTTGCTGGCGGCGAAACCGTAGCGAACTGGGATCCGCACACCATGCCGGTTATCACCGAAGTGAGTGGTTTCGTCCGCTTCACTGACATGATCGACGGCCAGACCATTACTCGTCAGACCGACGAGCTGACCGGTCTGTCTTCTCTGGTGGTTCTGGATTCTGCAGAACGTACTGCGGGTGGTAAAGACCTGCGTCCGGCACTGAAAATTGTTGATGCTCAGGGCAACGACGTTCTGATCCCAGGCACCGATATGCCTGCTCAGTACTTCCTGCCGGGTAAAGCGATTGTTCAGCTGGAAGATGGCGTACAGATCAGTTCTGGTGACACCCTGGCGCGTGTTCCGCAGGAATCCGGCGGTACCAAGGATATCACCGGTGGTCTGCCGCGCGTTGCGGACCTGTTCGAAGCACGTCGTCCGAAAGAGCCGGCAATCCTGGCTGAAATCAGCGGCATCATTTCCTTCGGTAAAGAAACCAAAGGTAAACGTCGTCTGGTTATCACCCCGGTAGACGGTAGCGAGCCGTATGAAGAGATGATTCCGAAATGGCGTCAGCTCAACGTGTTCGAAGGTGAACGTGTAGAACGTGGTGACGTTGTTTCCGACGGTCCGGAAGCGCCGCACGACATCCTGCGTCTGCGTGGTGTGCATGCTGTAACTCGTTATATCGTTAACGAAGTTCAGGACGTATACCGTCTGCAGGGCGTTAAGATTAACGATAAGCACATCGAAGTTATCGTTCGTCAGATGCTGCGTAAAGCCACCATCGAAAGCGCAGGTAGCTCCGACTTCCTGGAAGGCGAGCAGGTTGAATACTCCCGCGTCAAGATTGCTAACCGCGATCTGGAAGCGAACGGCAAAGTGGGTGCAACATTCTCCCGCGATCTGCTGGGTATCACCAAAGCGTCTCTGGCAACCGAGTCCTTCATCTCTGCAGCATCGTTCCAGGAAACCACGCGTGTCCTGACCGAAGCCGCTGTTGCAGGTAAACGTGATGAACTGCGCGGTCTGAAAGAGAACGTTATCGTGGGTCGTCTGATCCCGGCGGGTACCGGTTATGCGTACCACCAGGATCGTATGCGCCGCCGCGCAGCGGGCGAACTGCCAGCTGCTCCGCAGGTGACTGCTGAAGATGCGTCTGCCAGCCTGGCAGAACTGCTGAACGCAGGCCTGGGCGGTTCTGACAACGATTAATCGTTGCTGACGCTAATAAAAAACCCGCTTCGGCGGGTTTTTTTATGTCGATGGATTTAAGATGTATTATGTTGGCCGGATAAGGCAGCAACTGCCATCCGGCATGATGACGCCAGGCTTATGAGGCCTACGGCTTACGCCATCCGCTCAGTTTACTGGTGGCAAGCGTCGATACAGTTCAATCATATCGCCTGCCAGATCCTGAATCACCATGGCATTCATCAGGTGGTCCTGGGAATGGACGGTGATGAGATTAACCGGTAGTTTGCCGGTACCTTCGTCAATTCCGATCAGCTGGGTCTGGATTTTATGCGCTTGTTTAACATACTCGCGAGATTCCATCATCGCGTGTTCTGCCCCGGCGAAATCACCTTTACGCGCCAGTTGCAACGCCGTCAGGGCTTGACTGCGCGCAGCTCCGGCGTTTACCAATAATTCCATGATGATCGTTTCTAACTCTTCCATGCCATCACTCCAATAGTTTCAGCGCTTTGTCCAGTACCGCATCGCCTTTCATCATGCCGTAATCCATCATATCGATAACGGCGACTTTTTTTCCTAGCGGGTCGGCGAGCGCCTGCAGCTTGGCCTGTTCATACTTAACCTGTGGGCCGAGCAATACGATATCCGCAGTGGCGATATTCTCTTCAAACTCAGCCACCGGGACCGCTTTGATAGTGACGTCGACACCTTTTTTCTGGGCGGCATCTTTCATCTTTTGCACCAGCATGCTGGTGGACATTCCGGCGGCACAGCATAAAACGATGTTTTTCATAAGCAGTCTCGATCAACATGTGTGGGTTGATAATTATCGCGAGCCAGCCGCAGCAACAACTGCTTTGCAACGATTGTGTGCAAGGCATCACAAAGAAAGTCACTTTTTCTGAAACCGGTTACAAAAAGAGGCTCAACCCTACGATCTGGCCCTGATTTGGCGATTGTTGACCCATTTATCATATGCAGGAATATATAATCACTGTTAATAAAGACATGTTATAAAAAACAGTATTGACAGCGTTTTTTAAACCCGTATGTTAATACTTAACAGCGGAGAAATTGTAGTTTGCTGTTAACGTAGTAAGTGTTAGTAGAGCTTGATTGGGGGTTGCGATAAAGGCCACGAAGTATTTTTGTATGGGATAGTCGATGCTGAAAACGCTATTTATTCACCTCGACAATGCTTTCAGGCCACGTAGTTGATATATCTAATCGCAAATAGTTAGTAAAGCGCGACGATGTAACGCCATGATTTAATAGTAAATGTTTGCGGTTTCTGTTTTCTGGTTATCGCAAGGGAAATAAGGCAACGCATCAAAGAGTATATGTCGCGAGGGGAAGTGTACTTGTTTAGGTCACCAGCCTTGAGTTCTATTATCAAGCGGGTGGAATGTGTTTAACGGTAAATAGAGGACGGTTTTAGTT
>NZ_JAHLRC010000158.1:0-6657 GCF_018919545.1 Citrobacter sp. S46_ASV_140 | reverse complement strand
GGTGATTAACACCGCAATTGCGCACAAAGATGCGGGGATCGGCATGATCGGCGCCGGAATAGTCCATCCGCCGTTCGCCTGTTTTGAAAAGGCGATCCTCAACTGGCGCGACCGCTACTGCCAATAACAACAATCGGGGCTAACGCTGTTAGCCCCACAGTAGCGAAGCGAAAAACGTTGCTTACCTGCAGGGCTGGGCGATCCCCGGGATCGCAAACGATGCTTAACCTGTTAAGGATATTCCATGAACAGCATAAAACTAGAATGGAAACGTGGTGACTGGGCTGCTTACTTTGGGCTGATGACCAACAACCTGACTAACCTGCTGACAATGATGGGGTTGCTCATTTTTGTCGTCGGGATCCCTACCGAAATTGTCTATGGTCGCATTGCGCCTGCCTTTGGTCTGGCGGTGCTGGTGGCCAGCGTCTGCTACGCCTGGTTTGGCCTGCAGATGGCAAAGCACACCGGGCGTAAAGACGTGACGGCGCTGCCGTCCGGGCCGAGCGCACCGTCAATTTTTACCGTGACCTTCCTGGTGCTAATGCCGGTATATCAGCAAACCAAAGATGCCAACTTTGCTATCCAGATAGCTCTGGTGTGGTGCTTTGTAGAAGCGTTGATCCTGGTCGGCGGCTCCTTCCTGGGCGAGACCATCCGCAAGATGATCCCGCGTACGGTATTACTTTCTTGTCTGTCCGGTCTGGGACTGTTGCTGCTGGCGATGAACCCGATGCTGCAGGCATTTGAAGCGCCGACCGTCTCTTTCATCGTCCTGTTGTTAATCTTCATTAACTGGTTCGGTAAGAAGCCGATTTTTGCCCGCATCCCCACCGGTTTGCTGCTGCTGATTGCCGGTACAGCGTTGGCGTGGATCTCCGGTTTGCAAAGCCCGGAAGCCATAAAATCTTCTATGTCTTCCTTTGGCTTCAACCCGCCGGAAATCCATGTCGACAGCTTCCTGCAGGGTTTGCCGCACGCGCTGCCGTACCTGGCTTCTGCGGTTCCTCTGGGTCTGGCGAACTACATTTTTGACCTTGAGAATATTGAAAGTGCGCATGCGGCGGGTGATGAGTACAACACCCGTAAGGTCATGATGGCGAACGGTTTTGCCTCCATGCTCGGCTGCATGCTGGGCAACCCATTCCCGGTGACCGTATATGTTGGGCATGCGGGCTGGAAAGCGATGGGGGCCAGCATCGGTTATACCCTCGCTTCAGGCATCACCATGTTCCTGGTACCGCTGTTTGGGCTGGGGGCGTTTATGCTCGCGATTATTCCGATGACTGCGATAGTGCCGATTCTGGTGTTTATCGGCGTGGTGACCGCCAACCAGGTGGTGCGAGAGACGCCCAAAGTCGAGGTTCCCGTTATCTTTATCTGCTTGTTCCCGTGGATCGCTAACTGGGCGTTGACCATCGTCAACAGCGTGATGGGCGCCGCCGGAACATCCGCGGGGAAACTGGGCAGCGACCTGCTGCACAGCAAAGGTGTCTATTACGATGGGCTGGTGCATCTGGGAAGCGGTGCGCCGCTGGCCAGTATGCTGTGGGGCTGCGTCGCTATCTTCGCCATTATGAATAAGCCGCTGCGTGGGGCGATTGCCGCAGCTTTTGGCGCGCTGTTATCGCTGTTTGGTGTGATTCACTCTCCGGCGGTTGGCTTTGCAGAAGGCAGTTCGATGATGTTTGTTGTGGCCTACCTGATGATGAGCGGCATGTTTGTCCTCAAGCATGTTCTTGATAGTCGTGAAGCGGTGACTGCGCCTGAGCAGGAACCGACGAAAACGACCTGAATCGCCTGTAAGCGGAAGATAACACTATGAAAGAACTTGTGGTCGTTGCCATTGGCGGCAACAGCATTATCAAAGATAACGCCAGCCAGTCGATTGAGCACCAGGCTGAAGCGGTGAAAGCGGTGGCGGACACGGTGCTGGAGATGTTGGCATCGGACTACAACATTGTGCTGACGCACGGAAACGGGCCGCAGGTGGGGCTGGATCTACGGCGTGCGGAAATCGCGCATGAGCGTGAAGGGTTGCCGCTCACCCCGCTGGCAAACTGCGTCGCCGATACGCAGGGCGGGATCGGCTATCTGATCCAACAGGCACTGAACAACCGCCTGGCGCGGCGCGGTGAGCAGAAGGCGGTTACGGTGGTCACGCAGGTGGAGGTCGACAAAAACGATCCGGGCTTCGCTAACCCGACCAAGCCTATCGGCGCGTTCTTTAGCGAAGCGCAGCGCGATGAACTGCAGCGGGTCAATCCGGGCTGGCGCTTTGTTGAAGATTCGGGACGCGGCTACCGCCGGGTCGTCGCCTCTCCGGAACCGAAACGTATTGTCGAGGCGGAGGCGATCAAAACGCTGACCCAGCAAGGCTTTGTGGTGATTGGCGCGGGTGGCGGTGGGATCCCGGTGGTGCGTAGCGATCAGGGGGATTATCAGAGCGTGGATGCGGTGATTGATAAAGATCTCTCCACGGCTCTGCTGGCGCAGGAGATCCGCGCTGACATTCTGGTGATCACCACCGGCGTCGAGCAGGTCTGTATTCATTTTGGCAAACCCAACCAGCAGGCGCTGGATACGGTGGATGTCGCAACGATGACCCGTTACATGCAGGAGGGACATTTCCCGCCGGGGAGCATGTTACCCAAAATCGTTGCCAGTCTGGCGTTCCTGGCGCGTGGCGGTAAGCGAGTGATCATCACCACGCCGGAATGCCTGCCGGCCGCACTGCGCGGCGAAACGGGCACCCATATTGTCCATTCCTGAGAGGAAATGTGAATGAAGGAAAGTAACAGCCGCCGTGAATTTTTAAGTCAGAGCGGAAAAATGGTGACCGCTGCCGCGCTGTTTGGCGCAGTGGCTCCGGTCGCGTATGCTGCTAATCCTGTCGGGAACACCTGCGGGGCGAAGAGCACAATGACGATTAACGATAAGCACTATTACCTGGATAACGTCCTGCTGGAAGCGGGGTTTGATTACGAAAACTCGGTGGTGGTGCATACCCGTACCGCGCTGCAAACCGTTGAAATTCAGGACGGGAAAATTGTTGCCCTGCGTGAGAATAAGCAGCATCCGGATGCGACGCTGCCGCACTACGATGCGGGTGGAAAGCTGATGCTGCCCGCCATGCGCGACATGCACATCCATCTGGATAAAACCTTTTACGGCGGTCCCTGGCGTTCGCTGAATCGCCCGGCTGGCACCACCATTCAGGATATGATCCGCCTTGAGCAAAAGCTGCTGCCTGAACTCCAGCCTTACACGCAGGAGCGCGCGGAAAAGCTCATCGATCTGCTGCAATCAAAGGGCACCTCGATCGCCCGCAGCCATTGCAATATCGAACCGGTTTCCGGGCTGAAAAACCTGGAAAATCTGCAGGCGGTGCTGGCGCGTCGCCAGCCGGGTTTTGCCTGTGAAATCGTGGCGTTTCCGCAGCATGGCCTGCTGTTATCGAAGTCTGAACCGTTGATGCGTGAAGCAATGCAGGCGGGGGCGCATTACGTCGGCGGTCTGGACCCAACCAGCGTGGACGGGGCGATGGAAAAATCCCTCGACACCATGTTCCAGATTGCGCTGGATTACGATAAAGGCGTGGATATCCATCTGCATGAAACCAGCCCGGCGGGCGTTGCGGCGGTGAATTACATGGTGGAAACGGTGGAGAAAACGCCGCAGTTGAAGGGCAAACTGACCATCAGCCACGCATTTGCGCTGGCAACGCTGAACGAACAGCAGGTGGATGCGCTGGCGAGCCGGATGGTGGCGCAGCAGATTACCATTGCCTCGACGGTGCCGATCGGTACCTTGCATATGCCGCTTAAGCAGCTGCGTGACAAAGGCGTGGAAGTGATTACCGGGACCGACAGTGTGATTGACCATTGGTCGCCGTACGGGCTTGGAGACATGCTGGAGAAGGCGAACCTGTACGCGCAGCTGTATATTCGTCCCAATGAACTCAACCTGTCGCGGGCGCTGTTCCTCGCCACCGGCGATGTGCTGCCGCTTAACGATAAAGGTGAGCGCGTCTGGCCGAAGGCGCAGGATGAAGCCAGCTTTGTACTGGTGGATGCCTCCTGCTCAGCGGAAGCGGTCGCGCGAATCTCCCCACGCACCGCGACCTTCCATAAAGGCCAACTGGTGTGGGGGAACGTCGCAAGCTAGCCTGGTTTGATGCGCAGCGGCAATCGCTGCTGCGCTCTCTGCTCGTTAACCGACGATCCCCATATAGCCGTGAATCCCCATATATAAGCCGACCATCGCGATGAGCGCGCTGGAAAAATAGGGCGCTTTGCGTGCCAGTGTGTTAAATCCGCTCCAGCGTTTGGCCGCCTGCTGCACGCTGATTGCCGCTCCCACGCCCACCGTTACCAGCGTTAGCGCCAGCCCGAGGCTGAAGCACAGCACCATGGTGGCACCCAGCGTGAAGGCTTTGAGCTGGATGCAAATCAGCAGTACCGTAATGGCGGCAGGGCAGGGGATCAACCCGCCGGTCAGACCAAACAATAATATTTGGCCGTTGGTGACCTCTTTGCCTGCAAAGCGGCGCTGAATATCGGTAGCATGTGCCCGCTCGTGGGCGTCCTGATACTCTTTCGAACCCTCGCTCAGCCCTGCTAACGCAGCATGGTTATGATCGTGGTCATGTTCGTGATGATGATGGTGAGCTTCACCGTGGTTATGATGGTGGTGATGGTCATCATGATCATGGTGATGCTCATAATCGTGGTCATGATGCGTCTGGGTCAGCCAGTTCTGTTCTCCCTGCCAGGTTCGCCAGAACATCCAGAATGCGGTCCCGAGAATAATAATCGCCGAGACAAACTGCAGCCAGGGCTCAACGGCCTGGGCAGTAAACGCTTTGCTGATATACATCCCGCCGAGCGCAATCAGCCATACCACTGCGGTATGCGACAGCGTTGCCGCCAGCCCCAGCATCACCGCCTGTTTGATGGTCCCCTTAATGGCAATAATAAAGGCCGCCATCATCGTCTTGGAATGCCCCGGTTCCAGACCGTGTAACACTCCTAATAGAATCGCGCTGGGAATGAAAAACCAGGCGTTGCCTTGCTGAAGAAGCGTAGAAAACTCACCCATGAGAATGATTCTTAGTTGTTTAATTTTGCCAGATTCTACTCCCCCCCAGTATTAAATACTACCCACCAGTAGAATGACGATGGTATTGTCGCTACAGCCAGACGTTGAAAAGGTATTGCTATGTCACATACGATCCGCGACAAACAAAAGCTGAAAGCCCGAACCAGTAAGATTCAGGGGCAGGTAGCGGCGTTGAAAACCATGCTGGATGAACCGCATGAATGCGCGGCGGTATTGCAGCAAATAGCGGCGATCCGTGGTGCGGTAAACGGGTTAATGCGCGAGGTGATTAAAGGTCATCTGACCGAGCACATTGTGCATCAGGGCGATGAAATTAAGCGCGAAGAAGATTTGGATGTGGTTTTGAAGGTACTCGATTCGTACATCAAATAAGTCAGTTTAACGGCTCATCCACATACTGATGAATGAGCCGTTAAAATCACGTTCTAGCCAAAAAACATCACAGATACGCACAGCAGACCGACAATCAGGGTGATCAGATTACCCACTGAACGGTACGGCTTTAGCGCCGGGATCAGATAGGTAGATAATGTCGGCATGATAAACAGAATCATGGCAATCAGCGGCCCGCTAATCGCGTAAATCATTGAAATTGCATTAGGGTTAATGCAGCAAATGATAAACGTAATGGTCGAAACCAGCATAATGGACAGGGCGCGGTTAAAGGCCCGGCTTTTCTTCACTCCCACCTGATGCAACGATGTTTTTACCACCTCGGTTGCCCCTTCAATCACGCCAAAGTAGGTGCCGAGGAACGATTTTGACATCGCCACGACGGCGACAATGATCCCAGAAATCGACAGCCATGCTGGTGCGTTTGGCATCATCGATAGCGCTGACAGAATGGTCACGCCTTCATTTTTCGCGTCCTCGATATAGTTTGTCGGAATCGAAAGCAAACAGCTGAAGACGAAAAACAGCACGCTCAGGCAGATGATGACGTAGGCTACCTTCATGATTTTTTTGCATTTACCCATGGCCTGCTCGCCGTATTTCTCACGTCGGTCGATGGCGAACGTCGAGATAATTGGCGTATGGCTAAAAGCAAAAACCATCACGGGAATAGATATCCAAACCTGATGAAGCGTGTGCTGATCGAAAGACATCTGGCCGGTGAGTAGCGTTGGCTGCCAGCTTCCGGTCAGGTAGAGCGAAAGGAACAAAAAGTACGCGATGAGCGGGAATACCAGAAAGCCCATTACCCGAATGGTTGCTTGTCGGCCCATCAGAAAAATCAGGTTCAGCACCAGCACCACGCCAAGACTGACCAGCATGCGAACACGCAGATCGATGGCGATATGTTTTGCCAGTTGTTCAGTGAGTGAATTGGTTATCGCCACGGCGTAGATCAGTACCACCACAAAGAAGGCAATAAAATAGAGGGTCGTGATCAGGCTGCCTATCTTTTTGCCGTAGTAGTGCGTAACTGCACCGGTGATCCCTTCACCTGCCGAGGTTTTTGAGGACAGGATAAACTGGCACAGCGCCTTGTGCGGCCAGTAGGTTAAAGGCCAGGCGACGAGTGCGGTGATAAAC
>NZ_JAHLRC010000157.1:0-6693 GCF_018919545.1 Citrobacter sp. S46_ASV_140 | reverse complement strand
TGATGGCAATGGTCTTATCTGGCATGCCAATCATTCAGCCGATCGCATTCTCAACCGCGAAGTTCAGGGATTACCGCTGACCATTGAAACAACCGGGGACAGTTTGTATGGCGATGAAGAAGCATGGCTGACGCTTGAAGGCCAGAAACACCATGTACTGTGCAAACAAATTTCGCTCTCCTCGCTGGATAACGATCGCTTAACGATGGTCATCTTTCGTGATGCGCACGACTACCTGAGTAACCTTACTCCATCCCCTTACGAGTCTGACACGCAGGTGCGGCTGATTGGTCACTCTTCCTCAATGGAGCAGCTCAGAAGCACCATTAGCAAAATTGCCAACAGCTACGCCAGCGTGCTCATCACTGGGGAAAGCGGCTCGGGTAAAGAGGTCGTGGCATTTGCCATTCACCAAAACAGCCCCCGTAAAGCCGCCCCTTTCGTGACAATCAACTGCGCGGCAATCCCTGAGCAACTACTGGAAAGCGAACTGTTTGGCTATGTACGCGGTGCATTTAGCGGTGCAGATCCCAAAGGACGAATGGGGAAATTTGAACTGGCCAACGGCGGCAGCCTGTTTCTGGATGAGATCGGCGATATGCCGCTGCACCTGCAGGCCAAGCTGCTCAGGGTGTTGCAGGAAAAAGCGATCACCCGCGTGGGTTCTAATAACATCATTAATATTGATGTGCGCATTATTGCCGCGACCAACAAAAATATTAGCGCGATGGTGGAGAATAATCAGTTTCGCGAAGACCTTTTCTATCGCCTGAATGTCGTCCCTCTGGTGCTTCCTTCCCTGCGTGAACGCAGGGCTGATATCGCCGTCCTCGCACAATACTTTGCCGATGAGTTTTCGGTCAGTTACCAACGTGCACCGCAAAAACTGCCCGATGACGTTATTAATCGCCTTTATGCCTGGCACTGGCCGGGGAACATTCGTGAATTACGCAACGTCATCGAATACATTTTTGTGATGCGCGGAGAAGCCGCCGGGATCAACGCCAGCCATCTGCCTCCTTATTTACTCTCCTCGGGGGACAGCAGGAAAACCACGATGACCGCACAACCCCGACAGCTGGCGAACCAAGGAAAACAAGCGGAAAGGGACGCTATCGAAAATGCCATTCAGCGATTTGGTTCAAGCGTGGAGGGCAAAAAACAGGCTGCATCAGAACTGGGAGTCAGTATTGCCACGCTCTATCGAAAAATAAAACTGTATGGTTTGTGAGCCCCATTTTTTTAACAATTAAGCCCGCGTAGCGCGGGCTTTTGGTGGTTAAGTACAGGGATACTTAATCAAACACACCATTGATAACAGCGGTGACAATTGCCGTGCTCAGTGCAATCAACACCAGATTGTCGCCAACAACCTGCCATTCATAACCCGGGTAATATGGCAGTTGATTCAGCATCGAGGATGGGACACTTTTCTTAGCGATCCCCGGAGGAAGTGGTTTTCCTCGCGCCAGATTTTTGGCGATGCCCGGAGGCAGTGACTTATATCCCGTCAAACCATATCTGACGGCATACTGCCTGGCCACGTTATAGCTAATATCACTATCAACATGGTCCGGCTTGCCATAATTTTTACGCTGTTCCGATTGCGAGTTGTTTTTTGGGTCTGGATTTCCTTTCTGGCTATGACTGCTATTACCCTTATTCCCACTATTACCATGGTTGCCGCTATTACCATTTCCGTTGCCATTACCGGGGTTAGCCGAAACGGGGATAGCGCACATCGACATCGCGGCAACGGCAACTAAAGCCGTTGCTAAAGTACGGAGCCTGGACATGATGATTCCTTAAGATATGGATACATACAAAATGTATGGTATTGCGTGAATATTGGCTATCGCTATGAATCCGATTTATTGGCAGAAAAACGCTGTCGCTTTGCAAAGTGAGCAGCTTTGATTGACCGTTTTTAAAATTAAAAACCGCCATTCCCGTTAACTCAGATCGGCAAGCGACAGGCACAGGATCTGAGTTTTTGGGAATAACTTCGCGAAAATGGAGAGAAAACGGCGTTTTTTTTCGGTTAAGCTATGTTCATGCTTTGGCGCTACCCATGGTCAGATTCACTAATCAGGAACCCACCCATAATGGCAAAAAGTACCCCGCAGCTGCCGCTCGACCCACATATGTGTCGCAGCTATGAAAAAAAGTCGCGAAGTCCGCTGGCGCTCTACTCAGAGTATCAGCGGATGGACGTCGAGCTGCGGGCTCCGCTGGCCATGACCTACAGCCACTGGCACGGTCAGGTTGAAGTGAATGTGCCGTTTGATGGCGATGTGGAGTACCTTTTCAATGACGAAGTAGTGAAAAGCAAACAGGGCTTTATCACGCTGTTCTGGGCCTGCACACCCCATCAGCTGACGGATGCCGGGCACTGTAAACAGATGGCCATCTTCAACTTACCGATGCATCTGTTTTTGTCCTGGCCGCTGGACAGGGAACTGATTAACCACGTGACGCATGGGATGGTGATTACGTCGCTTGCCTCGCAGCAGCTGAGCGCTTTTGAAGTGCAGCGTTGGCAGAGTGAACTCAACAGCGACAATGAGCAAATTCGTCAATTAGCCATTGATGAGATTGCCCTGATGCTCAAGCGATTTAGCCTCGCTGGCTGGCGGCCAGTGCTGGGTAACAAAACATCGCGCACCCAGAAAAACAGTATTTCACGGCATTCACAGTTTTACGTCAGCCAGATGCTGGAGTTTATTGCCGCAAACTGCGACAAACAGCTTACGGTCGATGCTATTGCCGAACACGTTAAGCTCAACCCAAATTATGCGATGGGCATTTTTCATCGCGTGATGCAACTAACCATGAAACAGTATATTACCGCAATGCGCATCAACCATGTGCGGGCTTTGCTCAGCGATACGGATAAAACAATTCTGGATATCGCTACAATTGCAGGTTTCCGATCCAGCAGCCGTTTTTATAGCTCATTTCATAAATACGTCGGCATGCCGCCGCAGCAGTATCGCAAACTGAGCCAACAGCGCCGAAATCATTCACCTTATGCCGAGGGGTAATTTATTCGTCAAACTCACTCTTACCTTACTACCAAAATATAAGCGTCAGAATAGCAGGTCAAAATAGATAATCTGCAGCAGTTAATAAAATAGGGTTCAGCCATGAACTCTGGCAACTATGTTACTCAGTTTTGGGTGGCCTGTAGCAGGTATTTATTTGACGTGTTCAACCATTATCGATTGGGATGGAATTATGGAATTAAATAGCTGCACCGCCAACAACAGAAAGCCATTGTCTTTCTTTTGGTCAGTTTTACCCATGATAGTCATGCTGGGTGGAATTAGCATCGGATATTTTATCTTCAATATTCGAGCTGAACCCATGATCCTCATGGGAACCGCAACCGCCTCGTTTATCGCCATCGCTCACGGCTACACGTGGGATGACATTCTACAATCTATTTGCAATAAAATATCTGAAGCGCTTCCTGTCATATTAATCGTCGCCAGTATCGGTTTCTTAATTGGCGCATGGATGGTGTCAGGCACTATTCCAATGATGATTTATTATGGTCTGAAGTGGATTAACCCGCAGTATTTCTATATTTCAGCATTTATGCTGGGAGCGCTGATCTCAGTCTGTACCGGCACCTCCTGGGGATCTATCGGAACCGTCGGGATCGCCATGATTGGCGTAGCGATTGGTCTGAATGTTTCGCTGCCCATTGCTGCTGGCGCTATTGTCTCCGGCTGCTGGTTTGGTGATAAGCTTTCTCCGGTTTCTGACTCAACCAACATGGCGGCGCTGGCTGCCGGTGTAAACCTGTACTCGCATATCGGCCATCTGCTGTGGACCACCGGCCCGGGATTTATTATTTGCTGCGTCGTTTACAGCTATATGGGCATGGGCATTGATGCCTCATCCAGCGCGCCAGCCAATATCACCAACTTGATGAACGCTATCGGCCAGATTTATCACTTTAACATTCTGCTACTGTTACCACCGATCATCGTTTTGTATGGCTCACTGTCAAAAAGACCGCCAATCCCGATGCTCTTTTTATCCACAATAGTCTCGATGATTCTGGCATTAGCCTTTCAGCAATTTACCGCATCATCGGTTGGCGAATCCGTGGTTAGCGGTTTTAAGCTCGCGATGCTCACCGGAGATAACCTGCCAACACTGTCATCAGATGTTTCCCGCTTACTGGAACGAGGCGGCGCCATTTCAATGTTTAGCAGCTTCGTCACCGTCTTCAGCGCCTTCAGCTTTGCCGGCGCAATGAGTGCGACAGGCTCTTTGCACACCGTGATAAACGCGCTCACGAAAGGCGTTAAATCCACATTCCGCCTGGTGGCCACCACGATTGTGACGACGTTTACCATCTGTGCCTGTACGGCAAATGGAACCTTGCCACTGCTGCTGTGCGGCGATGCCTTTAAAGAAGAATATAAAAAACGAGGGCTTGCGACAAAGAACCTCTCGCGTACTACCGAAGATGCCGGAACCGTTGTCGAACCGATTATCCCCTGGTCTGCCTCGGGCGTTTATTGCGCCACGATGCTGGGCGTGGCGACGCTTGATTATTTGCCATGGGCAATCCTCTGCTACAGCGGCATCATCTTTGCCCTGCTGTGGGCGGCCACCGGTATTGGTATTGCTAAATATGAACCAAATGAAGCTACAGAGCATATGGTTGAGCAAAAATCATAGGCTAATAAATAGCTAAATATTGGCTACCACCAGGGTAAATTCAATATATCGATTAGATATACAGAAATATTCTTCACTGTTGCGTTGCTTAAACTATTTTTCAGAGACTGTCCAGGAGTCAGCAATGTCTTTGTTTGATGATATTGTCATAAGGGATGTTAATTGCCGTAAATACGGTCAATTACAACAGATGTACGGCACCACCGATGTATTACCGCTGTGGATTGCAGATATGGATTTTGTGACGCCAGAGCCAATTATGAGCACACTGCGTTCAGTGGTATCGCAGCCAGTACAAGGCTACAACCTGGATTATCCGCAATGGAAAGAGTCCGTTATTCATTGGTATGCGCAACAGTATGATGTCGACATAAAGCCACACTGGTTGCATTTTATTCCCGGCGTCATAAAAACTATTGTGCTCTCTCTGATGGTGTTTACCCGACCAGGTGATAATATTTTAACCTGTACGCCAATATATGACCCCTACCCTAATCTGGTAAATACCAGCGGCAGGAATTTGATTCAAACGCGCCTCATTGAGAAAGAGGGTCATTACGAATTTGACTGGCATGATTTCAGCGAAAAACTCAAGCAGTGCAAAATGTTTCTTTTCCCTTCGCCGCATAATCCGGGCGGTATGGTGTGGTCGCGGGAAACGCTGGAAAAAGTAAGTCACTATTGTCAGCAAGCTGGCGTCTTTATTCTCTCAGATGAAGTGCATAGTGATTTAACCCTGCCAGGCAAGCGCCATCTGCCGTTTTTTACTTTAGACGAAGCGACAGGGAGCCAGTCAATCGTGCTGACCTCAATCAGTAAAACCTTCAACACGGCGGCGATCCAGGGCGGAATTGCCATTATTAAAAATGATGAATTACGCCATCAGTTCTATGGTTTCCTGGATAACTGCTACCTTGCCGAGACACATTCATTACAGCAGGCGGCCATTTACAGCGCCTTTACCCATTGTGGCGACTGGCACCAAAAATTATTAGCCTACCTGGCCGACAATGTGGCGTTTGTTAAAAGTGAAATTGAAAAGCACTGTCCCTTAATCTCCATTGTGTATGGCGGAGCATCGTATCTTCTGTTTCTGAACGCGGAAAAAATGAATCTTAGCGATGAACAGCTAAGCGCATTTTTTGTGCAGGAAGCAAAACTGGGTCTGTCACCAGGCGCGCAATATGGCCCCGGCGGAGAGGGTCACATGAGACTCAACGTTGGGTGCCCGCGCTCGGTACTGGTAGAAGCGATGAACCGACTGAAAACGGCGTACCAAAAACGACAGAACGCATAGCGCGCATCACACTCTTTGCCCCGCCACGGTGGGGCAAAACTATACAAAGATGTTGCAGAACTGCTATAAAGTTTTTCCGTTCTGTCGGCTGGTGTTAAACTGGAAAGTGTGATCTTCATCATAACCTGCTTAAACAGAGAAAAGAGACACTGCTATGCAACATATCATTGAGGGCTTCCTCAACTTCCAAAAAGAGATTTTCCCTCAACGTAAGGAACTCTTTCGCAGCCTGGCATCCAGCCAGAATCCCAAAGCGCTTTTCATCTCCTGTTCCGATAGCCGCCTGGTGCCAGAACTCGTTACTCAGCAAGAGCCCGGACAGCTTTTCGTTATCCGCAACGCCGGTAATATCGTTCCGTCTTTTGGACCGGAACCCGGTGGCGTATCTGCTACGATTGAATACGCGGTTGTCGCACTTGGCGTGACGGATATCGTCATCTGCGGACACTCCAACTGCGGCGCGATGAAAGCCATTGCTGATAGCCAGCCTCTGGATCCGATGCCCGCTGTGGCTCACTGGTTGCACTATGCCGATGCCGCAAAAGCCGTGGTTGAGAAGAAAACCTGGGAAAACCCAATCGATAAAGTTAACGCCATGGTGGAAGAAAACGTTATCGCACAGCTCAATAATATTAAAACGCATCCTTGCGTCGCGGTTGGGCTGCGAAATAATGCGCTTCGTCTGCACGGCTGGGTAT
>NZ_JAHLRC010000156.1:0-6766 GCF_018919545.1 Citrobacter sp. S46_ASV_140 | reverse complement strand
CGCTGACCCGGCGGTTTGTAATCCGTTGTTCCGTGTCAGTGGAGGCGCATTATAGGGAGTTATTTCAGGCTGACAAGTTAAAAATACAAAAAACTTATCAAGCGACTACTTTTCAACCACTACATTGATTTTTGCTTTGTTTTTAAACAAAAACGAGCCCCACAGGGCTCGTTTATTGTCGTTTTGTGACTTACTGCACTGCCACAATGCGATCGTCATTCACTTCCAGCCGAATCGTTTTGCCAGGAATCAGCTCACCAGACAGAATTTGCTGCGCCAGCGGGTTTTCGATCTGTTGCTGGATAGCACGTTTGAGTGGACGTGCGCCATACACCGGATCGTAACCATTCGCACTCAGCAGTTTAAGCGCCTCGTCAGAGATATGGATTTCATAGCCACGCTCTTCCAGACGTTTGTACAGACGTTGCAGTTGGATCTGTGCAATAGAAGCAATGTGCTGCTCACCCAACGGATGGAATACAACAACTTCATCTATACGGTTGATGAATTCCGGGCGGAAATTATGGCTCACGACGCCCAGGACCATATCCTTCATGTGGCCGTAGTCCAGCTCACCGAAGCGTTCCTGAATCAGATCGGACCCCAGGTTCGAGGTCATGATGACAACCGTATTACGGAAGTCGACCGTTCTCCCCTGCCCGTCAGTCAGACGACCATCATCAAGCACCTGCAACAGAATATTGAACACATCCGGGTGCGCTTTCTCCACTTCATCCAGCAGGATGACAGAGTAAGGACGGCGACGTACCGCTTCTGTCAGATATCCACCTTCCTCATAGCCGACATATCCCGGAGGCGCCCCGACCAGACGAGACACCGAGTGTTTCTCCATAAACTCGGACATATCGATACGCACCATGGCATCATCACTGTCGAACATAAAGTTTGCCAGCGCTTTGCACAGTTCAGTTTTACCGACACCGGTTGGGCCAAGGAACAAGAATGAACCAATCGGGCGATTTGGATCGGACAAGCCAGCACGGCTACGACGGATGGCGTTAGAAACGGCTTCCACCGCTTCGTTCTGGCCAATCACGCGGCTGTGCAACTGCTGCTCCATACGCAACAGTTTTTCCCGTTCGCCTTCCAGCATGCGAGCAACCGGGATACCGGTCCAGCGCGCCAGCACTTCTGCAATTTCTGCATCCGTGACTTTATTACGCAGCAGACGCATGGTTTTGCCTTCAGACTGGGTGGCTGCTTCCAGCTGTTTTTCCAGTTCAGGAATTTTGCCGTACTGCAGTTCAGACATCCGCGCCAGGTCGCCGACACGACGCGCCTGTTCGATGGCGATTTTCGCCTGCTCCAGCTCAGCCTTGATAGTTTGCGTTCCCGAAAGGGATGCTTTTTCAGCTTTCCACTCTTCTTCTAATTCAGAATACTGGCGCTCTTTATCGTCCAGCTCTTCGTTGAGCATATCGAGACGTTTTTTACTCGCCTCATCAGACTCTTTCATTAATGCCTGCTGTTCCAGTTTGAGCTGGATAATACGGCGGTCGAGTCTGTCGAGTTCCTCCGGCTTGGAGTCAATCTGCATACGAATGCTGGATGCCGCCTCATCGATAAGGTCGATAGCTTTGTCCGGCAACTGACGATCGGCAATATAGCGGTGAGACAGCGTAGCTGCCGCAACAATCGCCGGGTCAGTGATCTGCACATGGTGGTGCAGCTCATAACGTTCTTTCAGGCCACGCAGAATCGCGATGGTGTCTTCTACTGAAGGTTCGGCTACAAATACTTTCTGGAAACGACGTTCCAGCGCCGCATCTTTTTCGATGTACTGGCGATATTCATCAAGCGTTGTTGCGCCTACACAGTGCAGTTCCCCGCGTGCCAGCGCCGGTTTCAGCATGTTCCCGGCGTCCATTGCGCCATCGGCTTTACCCGCCCCAACCATAGTATGCAGCTCATCAATAAACAGGATGACATTGCCTTCCTGTTTCGAGAGATCGTTCAGCACGCCTTTTAAGCGTTCTTCAAACTCACCACGATATTTGGCCCCAGCCACCAGCGCGCCCATATCCAGCGCCAGCACACGGCGACCTTTTAAGCCTTCCGGCACTTCACCATTGATAATTCGTTGGGCCAGCCCTTCAACGATGGCCGTTTTACCAACACCTGGTTCGCCGATTAACACCGGGTTATTTTTAGTACGCCGCTGCAGTACCTGAATGGTACGGCGAATTTCTTCATCACGCCCGATAACCGGATCGAGTTTGCCCTGCTCGGCACGTTCGGTCAGGTCGACGGTATATTTTTTCAAGGCCTGACGTTGGTCTTCAGCCCCCTGATCATTCACGCTTTCACCTCCACGCATTTGTTCAATTGCCTGAGTGATATTCGCGGTCGTCGCACCTGCTGATTTTAGTAAATCGGTCAGCGTACCGCGTGACTCAAGCGCCGCCAGTACGAACAGTTCTGACGAAATAAAGTTGTCCCCACGTTTTTGCGCCAGCTTGTCGCAAAGATTCAGTACACGCACCAGATCCTGAGAAGGCTGCACATCACCGCCGGTACCTTCTACCTGCGGCAACCGGCTCAACGCCTGGTCAATGGCTGTACGTAACTGGCCAGCATTAATGCCAGCAGACGTTAATAAAGGACGTACCGATCCCCCTTCCTGATTCAGCAAGGCGCTCATTAGATGAAGTGGTTCGATGAATTGATTGTCGTGCCCCAATGCGAGTGACTGGGCATCGGCAAGAGCAAGCTGGAATTTATTAGTAAGACGATCCAGACGCATAACTCCTCCCATAACAGGTCAAAATTGCTACTGGAGATTAAATGAGGTCATCCCTCAATTATTCAAGGTGAATGACCTGAATTATGTGAAAAGAAAATTACACGTACCGGATCGTCTTGATTCTTTAGGTTATATCAGCCAAATAAAACTTGCCATACGACCCGTGGTATTGTCGCGACGATAAGAGAAGAACATCTCACTTTCGCTGAAGGTGCAACGGTCGCCACCGTAGATGTTCTCTACTCCGATATTTGCCAGACGCTGACGCGCAAGCTGGTAAATATTCGCCAGATATTTATCACCATGCGGTACAAATGCGAGGTCCGCTTGCGGATCTTTCGCCATGAACGCTGCGCGAACTTCTGCTCCCACTTCAAACGCGTTCGGGCCAATCGCCGGGCCTAGCCAGGCAATAATGTTTTCAGGTTTGTCGGCAAAACACGCCACCGTCTCTTCCAGCACGCCGGCGCATAATCCGCGCCAACCCGCATGTGCCGCCGCGACTTCCGTTCCAGCGCGATTGCAAAACAGCACCGGCAGACAGTCGGCCGTCATCACTGCACACACGGTGCCCGGCGTATTGCTGTAAGAAGCATCCGCACGTTTGGAGGCGTAAGGCTCGCCGGTCAGTTTCAGGACATCCTTACCGTGGACCTGCTCCAGCCAGACTGGCTTTGACGGCAGATTGCCCGCAGCAAACAGCCGCTTGCGGTTCTCTTCAACATGCTCCGGGTTGTCGCCGCAATGGGCGCCCAGATTCAGCGAATCATAAGGCGGCATGCTAACACCGCCAATACGGGTAGAACTACACGCCACAACACCTTGCGGTATCGGCCACTGCGGGACAATTAGCTTACTCATAGCCAGGCAATATCATCCTTATGTTCTTCGAAATCAGCGCGCATCACTTCAATCAATTGCACCATATCTTGTGGAATAGGTGCGTGCCATTCCATTTCGATACCTGAAATTGGGTGATATAAACGCAGCATAGTCGCGTGCAGCGCCTGACGATCGAACTTACGCAGAACGGAGATAAATTCGTCAGAAGCGCCTTTCGGTGGACGCGGACGACCGCCGTAGACCTGATCGCCCACCAGCGGATGGGTGATATGCGCCATGTGCACGCGGATCTGGTGCGTACGTCCGGTTTCCAGACGCAGCCGCAGACGCGTGTGCACACGGAAGTGTTCCATTATGCGATAGTGCGTCACCGCCGGTTTCCCCATTGGGTGTACCGCCATGTGCGTACGCTTGGTCGGGTGGCGGCTAATCGGTTCCTCAACGGTTCCGCCTGCCGTCATATGACCAATCGCCACGGCTTCGTACTCACGGGTAATTTCACGCAGTTGCAGCGACTCCACCAGACGCGTTTGCGCCGGAACGGTTTTTGCCACCACCATTAATCCGGTCGTGTCTTTATCCAGACGGTGCACGATACCAGCACGTGGAACATCCGCGATTGGCGGGTAGTAATGCAGTAATGCATTCAATACCGTGCCATCAGGATTACCGGCCCCCGGATGCACTACGAGGTCACGGGGTTTGTTGATGACAAGAATATCGTCATCTTCATAAACGATATCCAGTGGGATATCCTGAGGTTCAAAACGAACCTCTTCATCAATTTCTGCAGTGATGGAGACGCGCTCTCCACCCAACACTTTTTCTTTCGGTTTATCGCAAAGATTGCCATTTACCAGTACGCGCTGGTCAAGGATCCATTCTTTTATGCGCGATCGCGAATAATCAGGGAACAATTCGGCCAAAGCCTGATCTAAGCGTTGACCGAGCTGATTTTCGGAGACTGTTGCGGTGAGTTCTACTCGTTGTGCCATAAACTGCTTCTTCGTTTAACGTTGGGTTTTACGGCTTTGCCGTTTAATATAGTGTGCTATTGTAGCTGGTCTTAACCGGGAGCAGGAACAGAGAATCTCCCGTAAAACATTTTGAGGAAAGTCAAAACGTCATGACGCGCATGAAATATCTGGTGGCAGCAGCCACGTTGAGCCTGTTTTTGGCGGGTTGCTCTGGTTCAAAGGAAGAGGTGCCCGATAATCCGCCAAATGAAATCTACGCGACTGCTCAGCAAAAGCTGCAGGACGGTAACTGGAAACAGGCAATAACGCAATTAGAAGCGTTGGATAACCGTTATCCATTTGGACCGTATTCTCAGCAGGTGCAATTAGATCTCATCTACGCCTACTACAAAAACGCCGATCTGCCACTTGCTCAGGCTGCCATCGATCGTTTTATTCGTCTTAACCCGACACACCCTAACATTGATTATGTCATGTATATGCGTGGCCTGACCAATATGGCGTTGGATGATAGCGCACTGCAAGGATTCTTTGGTGTTGATCGCAGCGATCGCGATCCGCAACATGCCCGAGCTGCGTTTAATGACTTTTCCAAACTGGTACGTGGCTATCCGAACAGCCAGTACACCACTGACGCCACCAAACGTCTGGTATTCCTGAAAGACCGTCTGGCGAAGTATGAATATTCCGTTGTGGAATACTACACTGCCCGCGGTGCATGGGTTGCCGTGGTAAACCGTGTGGAAGGCATGCTGCGCGACTTCCCGGATACTCAGGCAACACGCAATGCCCTGCCGTTGATGGAAAATGCTTATCGCCAGATGCAGATGAATGCGCAGGCAGAAAAAGTAGCGAAAATCATTGCCGCTAACAGCAGCAATACCTGATTTATCTCAGAATGCAAACGGCAGCCCAAAGGCTGCCATTTTTTTATCCGTAAACGTCACAACTGAAGCGGTTTAGCTACAACGCATCTCATCAAATATGGCCTGCTTTCAGGTATTCCTCAAGTAAAAAATCGCTTGTTCCTGCGGTGCCTCACAAAAAGGTTTTCTTGACAAAAAGCGACAAAAAAATGTGATTAATATCACACATTTTGACATTAGGAACGGTATGCTGGAATCACCAAGACGGGAAAGACAAGAGGTAAAATTTATGACAATGAACATTACCAGTAAACAAATGGAAATTACTCCGGCAATTCGCCAGCATGTCGCAGACCGTCTCGCCAAACTCGAAAAATGGCAAACTCATCTGATTAATCCACATATCATTCTGTCTAAGGAGCCGCAGGGTTTCATTGCTGATGCCACCATCAATACACCGAACGGACATCTGGTCGCCAGCGCAAAACACGAGGATATGTACACCGCAATTAACGATTTGATCAACAAGCTGGAACGGCAGCTCAATAAAGTGCAGCACAAAGGCGAAGCCCGTCGTGCAACAACTTCAGTCAAAGACGCCAACTTCGTCGAAGCAGAAGAAGAGTAGTCCCTTACATTGAGTGTATCGCCAACGCGCCTCCGGGCGCGTTTTTTGTTGACAGGGTGAAAACAGTACGGGTACTTTACTGACGTAGCCAAAGGAAAATTACATGAAACTTGTCCCGTTCTTCTTCGCATTCTTTTTTACCTTCCCCTGAATGGGAGGCGTTTCGTCGTGTGATAAAGAATGCGAAGACGAACAATAAGGCCTCCCACAACGGGGGGCCTTTTTTATTGATAACAAGAAAGGCAACACTATGACATCGGATAACCCATTGCTGGCGCTGCGCGATAAGATCAGCACGCTGGATGAAAAATTACTGGCCCTGCTGGCTGAGCGACGTGGACTGGCCGTAGAAGTTGGCAAAGCTAAGCTCCTTTCACATCGTCCAGTTCGTGATATCGACCGTGAGCGCGATCTGTTGGACCGACTGATTCAGCTTGGCAAAGCACATCATCTTGATGCTCACTACATCACTCGCCTGTTCCAGCTCATAATCGAAGACTCCGTCCTGACTCAGCAGGCACTGCTCCAGCAGCATCTGAACAAAATTAACCCGCACTCAGCACGCGTTGCTTTCCTTGGGCCAAAAGGGTCATATTCTCATCTTGCCGCACGTCAGTATGCTGCCCGCCATTTTGAACAATTTATAGAAAGCGGCTGCGCGAAATTTGCCGATATCTTTAATCAGGTC
>NZ_JAHLRC010000155.1:0-6823 GCF_018919545.1 Citrobacter sp. S46_ASV_140 | reverse complement strand
AGATGGTCGAGAAAATGACGCCGTTCATTAATGCGTTAAACCAGCTTCACGGCGTAAGTGCCCGCGTGGTGTGGGACAGCGCAGGGCGCGACATCGCGCGCACGGAAATTAAGTTTGACGAAGCGGTAACCGGGATCGCCACAGGTGAACTGGTCGACGCACTCAAACAGGGAGAGTACGCGATTTACTTCCGTGGTTACAAAGCTAACGAAGGCATTATCGAAGCCGATGTGCGCAGCGTGGATCGCGCGCAACTGGAGATTGTGGCCCGTCGAATTGGTGAAGTGATTTCGCAGGAGAAAAAAGCATGAAACTGACCCCTAACTTTTATCGCGACCGCGTCTGCCTGAACGTGCTGGCGGGCTCCAAAGAAAATGCCCGGGATATTTACGCGGCGGCGGAAGGACACGTGCTGGTCGGTGTGTTGTCAAAAAATTACCCGGATGTCGCAAGCGCGGTCGCGGATATGCGTGAATACGCAGCGCTTATCGACAATGCCCTCTCCGTGGGGCTGGGGGCGGGCGATCCCAACCAGTCGGCGATGGTCAGTGAAATTTCCCGTCAGGTGCAGCCACAGCATGTTAATCAGGTCTTTACCGGCGTGGCGACCAGTCGCGCGCTGCTGGGTCAGCAGGAGACGGTGGTCAACGGTCTGGTCTCGCCAACCGGCACTCCGGGCAGGGTGAAAATCTCCACCGGTCCGCTGAGCAGCCAGACGCCGGACGGCATTGTGCCGGTAGAAACCGCGATTGCGTTGCTCAAAGACATGGGGGGGAGCTCGATTAAATACTTCCCAATGGGCGGCCTGAAGTGCCGTGAGGAGTACGTTGCAGTCGCCCAGGCCTGCGCCCGTCATGACTTCTGGCTGGAGCCAACTGGCGGTATCGATCTGGATAATTTCACTGAAATTTTGCAGATCGCCCTGGATGCCGGAGTGAGCAAAATCATTCCTCACATCTATAGTTCGATTATTGATAAGGTGAGTGGTAACACCCGACCGGACGACGTGCGCCAACTGATGGCGATGACCCGGGCCTGCGTAGGCTAACTGACTGATGAGGAAACTGACGTGCGATTCCCCAACCAACGTTTAGCGCAGCTGTTTGGCATGCTGCAAAACGAAGCGCTTCCACAGGACGAGCTGGCGCAGCGGTTGTCGGTTTCCACACGCACCGTACGGGCGGATATCACTGCGCTAAACGCGCTGCTCACCCAGTACGGCGCGCAGTTTGTCCTCAGCCGGGGTAACGGTTATCAACTCAAAATTGACGACCCGGCACGTTTTCATGCCCTGCAAACGCAGCGACCAGACGCGTTGCTGCGCATCCCGCGCACCAGCCAGGAGCGGGTGCACTGGCTGGTGGTTCGTTTTCTGACGTCGGCCTTTTCGCTGAAGCTGGAGGATTTGGCTGATGAATGGTTTATCAGCCGCGCGACGCTGCAAAACGATATGGCTGAGGTGCGCGAGCATCTGCAACGTTATCATCTGACGCTGGAAACGCGCCCCCGTCACGGTATGAAGCTGTTTGGCAGCGAGATGGCGATCCGCGCCTGTTTGACCGATCTGCTATGGACGCTGGCACAGCAGGATCCACAGCACCCGCTAGTGACGCAAGAGGCACTAAATGCCGGGATCCCTGAACAGCTACAACCTGTTTTGCAGGATATTTTTGCCCGTTTTCACATTCGCCTGACCGATGAGGGTGAGCTGTTTTTGCGGTTGTACTGCGCGGTGGCGGTACGGCGGATTAGCGAAGGGTATCCCCTCCCGGAGTTTGCCGCAGAAGAAGCCGAGCAATCGGTGTGCCTGGCCACGCGGGAAATCGCAGCGGTATTGCACCGACTGGCGGATAAACCGCTTACCGTTTCCGAAGAGAACTGGCTGCAGGTGCATATCGCCGCCCGCCAGGTACAAGAGATCGCCCCCAGCGCCATCAATGCGGATGATGACGAAGCGCTGGTCAATTACATCCTGCGGTTTATCAACAGCCAGTACAACTACAACTTGTTGAATGACAAACAGTTACATGCTGACCTGCTGACGCATATTAAGACGATGATCACCCGGGTGCGTTACCAGATAATGATCCCCAATCCGCTACTGGAAAATATTAAACAGCACTACCCGATGGCGTGGGACATGACGCTGGCCGCCGTCTCGGGATGGGGAAAATATACGCCGTACACCATCAGTGAAAATGAGATTGGCTTCCTTGTGCTGCATATTGGCGTCGGGCTGGAGCGTAGTTACAACATCGGTTACCAGAGGCAACCGAAAGTTCTGCTAGTATGCGATGCTGGGAATGCGATGGCGCGGATGATTGAGGCGGTGCTGGCGCGTAAGTATCCGCAGATAGAAATCGTCGATACCGTGACGCTACGCGACTACGAACAGCGGGAAAGCATCAGCGAAGATTTCGTCATCTCTACCGCGCGGGTTGGTGAAAAAGATAAGCCTGTGGTGATGATTGCACCGTTCCCTACCGATTATCAACTGGAGCAAATTGGCAAACTGGTGCTGGTCGACAGAACCCGTCCGTGGATGTTGAACAAATTCTTCGATGCCGCCCATTTTCGTGTGATCGACGAGCCAATGGATCAACAAACGTTGTTCAACGTTTTATGTCGCCAGTTGCAGGATGAAGGCTTTGTCGATGCGGAGTTTCTTGATTCGGTGGTTGAACGTGAGGCCATCGTCAGCACCATGCTGGGTGACAGCATTGCCTTGCCGCACGCCCTCGGTCTGCTGGCAAAGAAAACGGTGGTCTACACCATCCTCGCCCCGCAGGGTATCGCCTGGGGGGATGAAACGGCGCATGTGATCTTCCTGCTCGCCATCAGCAAAAGCGAATACGAAGAAGCGATGGCGATCTACGATATTTTCGTCACCTTCCTGCGCGAGCGGGCGATGACGCGACTCTGCGCATGCCGCAATTTCAGCGAGTTCAAAACGGTTGCAATGGAGTGTGTGAGCCGTTTTTGACGACGCTGCAACTATCTTGCTGCGTCGTCTCCTGCAACTGTTACCCTTATTTTCAAGGGCATAACATCACGTGACGACGGTCGTTACCTGCCCGGGGAAGCTAATCTGGATAACGCCGCCCCACATGCAGAGCAACTGTGACTGGGCGGTGAGAGCGGGAATATTGCCCACTAATACCGTGGGTGAGCCTGGTGCCCAAGGGGCCGGTGTGGTGGGGATGCACGGCATTGGTGTTAGCACGCCGAGCGCCGCGGCGGTTGCAGCAGCAACGATCGGGTTGGCGATGCTGTTGCACATGCCGAACGGCAGAATGTTTACAAAAGGTTTGTTATCCATAATATTCGCCATTGGCAGGCTGTTGACGATGGTTCGGCTGGTGGGCAACACGTTCAGTGTGCCAGGTGCTATGCCAAACGAGCATTGCAGCATCGCACCTGTACATACGGCAGGACAACTCATGGCAGTACCCCCAATTGTCTCCACAGTCGGCGAGCGGATTCGTCGCTGGTGATCAGTTCATTGAGCAGTTCCGGCAGTGGTGTATGTCCCCAGGTATAGGCCCGGTACAGTAGATACGGTACCGGACTGTGGGGCTCGGTACGCGCCAGATAGTCTGCCACCTGTTTAATCATCTGATACGCCTCTTCGCGGTGAAGAAACGTGGCGCCGTTGCTGACCGTTGATGCGGCTTCTTGCCCGACAGGTTGCGACTGTTCCGGCAAGGTGTTGCCCAACGCCTGCAGGCAGGTTTTGATTTTTTGCTCCAGTACATTAAATGAAGGTGCCGATTCGGTAGGCCAACTCTGACAGACGTTGTTGAGCCGTTGGAGCCACTCCATGCTGGATGTCAGGGATAATATGGTGGCCTCGTCCGCGCCAGGCAGCGGAACGTCAGCTAATTTTCCCTGCTGCCACAGGATCAGGGAGATGTTTTCCCCATGAGCTATAAACAGCGGGGATTCAGCGACCAGCGTGGCGTAATGTTGCGCTATCCAGCACAGTGGCGCGGCGCGATAGTCATAGTCACCTTCTTTAATTTTAGGATGTAATTGCTCCGGGTATTGCTCCAGCGCCAGGGTCACTAATTCCAGTGCATTGGGCAGGGCTGCTAAGCCGTGAACTCTAATCCATGCCTCACCCAACCAGCTCATAATGACCAGATCCTTACTGAGCGTTTTCGTCAGCACAGTAGCGATTTTGGTGACTTCATCCCAGTCGGCGCGGCGCGGCGTACTTTGCCAGACGCCGGTGGGCAGCGTTTCGTCATCCTGCTGGCGGGCGGTGACCAACTGGTCGAACTCTGGTGAATAACGGATAGAGTCTCCGCACGGATTATCCGCCTGAATGGGGGCCAGTAATGCCTCAATATGTTCCATCATTTTCCTCCTGATAATCCCTGCTCGGTAAGCGGTATCCATGGTAGCGGCGCTTTGCTTTGGGCATCTAACAACGTGACCTGCCAAAATACGGTTGACTGCAATTGCTTCTGACCATCGCCCACGGGGAGCGAAAAACGCAGCGGCAGCGGTTGCGTCAGTGCGCCACCGACGCGCTGTTGTTCAATCATCCTGAGCAGTGCCCACGCTCCCTGCCAGCGCCAACGACCAGTATCACCGCTTACCGTTACGCCTGTCTGTGACAGACCTGGCATTGGACGCCATGCGGAATTGGCTGCCCAGCGCAGACTAAAGTTCAGGCTATCACCGCTGCGCCAGTGCAGGTCAGTCGTCCCGCCGGGGTAGCTAATCGATTGTTGATTACCAACAAGCCGCCAGTCGGCAATCTGATCCGCGCCAGCCTCATGGTTGCGTGAGGTCCGCCAGATAACCCGTAACGTCACGCCTTCAGGGCTGACCAACGCCGACAGTAACGGCTGTGCCGCTGCCAGTTGTTGAATGAGTGGCGGCTGTTCGGATAGCGTTTCGGCGGGGAGTTGCACCAGCAAAAGAGTCAGTTCACGTACCCGATCGACATCAGCATCCGGTGCGTGTGCCGCGGCGGTAAACGGGAAGCGCCCTGCAAGCCAGGTGTTGTACAGATTGAAGATCTTCTGTACCGCGCCAATGCTGGCCTGTTGGCGTAACTGCTGACATTTTTGCAATGATGCGTCTGCCAGCGCGTTCAGCGACTGACCGTAAAAATCGTTACTGCTGGCGGTGCGAAACTGCGTCAGTTCACTCTGGCAGTTCTGCGCAGAGAGCGTCGGCAGCGCGGCAGCAAGGGCCGCCATCTGCATCGGCGAACTGGCAGGATCCTGTTGTTGCAGCCGCTTCATGGTCGCCAGTGAATTGCTCCAGCGAGCGATAAGCTGGTTATCCGCTGCCGTTAACCATGGACGCTGGTTGTCGAGCCAGTCAATATCCTGCTGATAGCGGACCAGGGCACCAGAGATTTGCTCTGCTTGTGCGCTAGCCCACCCGACAATTTTCTGTCCGCTGGCCTGCGCCTGTTCAGTCGTGGCGTAATTGACCGCCGGAGGGTTAATCGGCGGAAGTAACGCGCCGCCGTTCTGACGAACTCGGGTAATCACCTGGGCCGCTGTTTGTTGTCGCAATGCGATGGCAAGCTGAGGGCGGTTGAGCTGGTTGAAGGCTTCAATGATGTGATCCGCGCTGGCGGTGCTGACATTGCTGTTATCCGGGGTTCCGGCGGCCCCTGTGTATAGCGCCTGACGTATGGCGTTTTCCACCGCCTGTCGCGCCAGCATGGTGATTTTAGGTCGCCAGATGCTGTCTGGAAGCTGCTGCATAAATCGTTCAAATCCGCCATACAGCGCCAGCGCCTGCTGAAGTTGCAGGTTGCCAGGATAACCGACGGAGAGCTCGGTAGGTTGGTTTGCCCCCTGCTGCCAGAAGGGTTGGTTAAGTAAATCACGCAAGCTTTTTTGTAATGCCAGAAGATCCGGCGATACGCTGAATTGTCCTTCCGGGGATTGCTCGGTTAATGAGGAGAAGTGCAGCCTGGAGCCATCAACCTGCGCCAGAAAGCGTTGGCGCAGTAGGGTTTCGTGGCGGAGTAGTTCCTGAACCACGCTGTTGTCGATAAGCCTAAGGGTTCGTGCCTGCGTGAGCAGCTCATCCAGTGGCAGTCTGATTGGCGAATTTGTTGCGTCACGACTCAGGTTATTAATGGTCGTCAGTGTTGCTTGTAAGCGGCTGACCTGGCGGACCAGCGAGCGGACGAACAAGGGGGTAACCCCGGTGCCATTGCCAAACAGCGCCAACAGTTGTTCGAGCTGCTCTTCGTTGTTATCCAGGCTGGTATTGCCATAGTTTTGCTCCAGCCAGCGCATGGTTTCGTGAGAAAAAAGTACGCTGTTGCGCTGAGTCAGCTCGCTAGCGTCGGGTAATTTCAGACGCGAGAGATTGAGAGTGGCAAACATCTCGTTGAGCTTTTCCTGGGAGGGTAAAGAGTCGGTGTCAACGGTCACGCCCCAAACGCTGGCGCTGACGTTTGCCAACGTCTGCACAGTCGGTTGCTTCATCTGCATTAATTGTAGCAACGGCAAATAGCGCGACTCCATTTGTTTTGCCTGAGTGAGCAAGTTCTGAATTTGCCGGTAACGCTCTTCGGGTAGCAAATCGTCCTGCTCAAAGCCCCTTTCATTGTGATTTTGCAGGCAGATACTGTTGGTGGCTGGTACCAGCAGGCTAGCCAGGGTGACGTTGTTAAACGTCTCGCGCAATTTTGTATCGGTGCGGCTGAACAGCGAGCCGGGCCAGACGATGGAACGAAACTGCCACTGTGGAATGCCATTGAGAACGCGCCAGTACAGCGCGGTGGAACGCTCACCAGTGATATCGGCCCGGACGGCTGTGGCGAGGACCTGCAGACGATCAT
>NZ_JAHLRC010000154.1:0-7028 GCF_018919545.1 Citrobacter sp. S46_ASV_140 | reverse complement strand
GCATAAGACCACTCCAATTGATCATAACTTCCTGATAATGCACTTTTAATCACAATCAATCAATAATAACGATCAATGTGTCAATATTGATCGATAAAAACAATATATCATAACGAACTGAATACGGTCATATTTTTTGTTTTAAGAAAGTTCCTACATTGCTATGTTTTAAAACATAAGCTAGCAGTTAATAATACCATTGAGATGCCTTTAAAGCCTTGTATTTTCTCCATCCCCCCGCGCTTCGCAGAATGAATGAGACTTAACCAGGAAAAGTGTTATAACCCTCATGTGTAATGAAAAGTGATTATCAGTAAGGGATGATAACTATTCTACAAGGCACAAAGAGTGGGATATAATTGCTGCCCCATTTCGAAACACCTTCAAATTGTGATCATAACTCATTGATTGCTAAAAATAAGCAATGACCATAAGGATTAAAGCTATGGGTTTTCTTTCCGGTAAGCGCATTCTGGTAACGGGTCTTGCCAGCAAACTGTCCATCGCCTGGGGTATCGCTCAGGCCATGCATCGCGAAGGGGCTAAACTGGCGTTCACCTACCAGAATGACAAACTAAAAGGCCGCGTCGAAGAATTTGCAGCTCAACTGGGTTCCAGCGTCGTACTGCAGTGTGATGTGGCGGAAGACGCCAGCATTGATGCACTGTTTACCGAACTAGGCAAAGCCTGGCCGAAATTCGACGGTTTCGTGCACTCCATTGGTTTCGCGCCCGCAGACCAACTGGATGGCGACTATGTGAATGCAGTCACCCGCGAAGGCTTCAAAATTGCTCATGACATCAGTGCTTACAGCTTTGTGGCGATGGCAAAAGCCTGCCGTTCCATGCTGAACCCAGGCTCGGCGCTGCTGACGCTATCCTATCTGGGCGCAGAGCGCGCCATCCCTAACTACAACGTGATGGGCCTGGCAAAAGCCTCACTGGAAGCGAACGTCCGCTATATGGCTAATGCGATGGGTCCTGAAGGGGTGCGTGTGAACGCTATTTCTGCCGGTCCTATCCGTACACTCGCCGCTTCCGGCATTAAAGATTTCCGTAAAATGCTGGCGCATTGTGAAGCGGTTACGCCGATTCGCCGCACTGTAACCATTGAAGATGTGGGTAACTCCGCAGCATTTTTGTGCTCCGATCTTGCTGCCGGCATCTCTGGTGAAGTCGTTCACGTCGATGGTGGCTTCAGTATCGCGGCAATGAACGAGCTGGAACTGAAATAATCGTAAGTCTTCTATGGGCGGTCTTGCCCCGCCCATGACTCTCCTCTGCCCGCCGCCATATATGCTTTTCTGATATTTATTATCACGGAACAATCTTTCATCCCCTCTTCTGCTTACGTCAGGATATTGCAGCGCAAACGATCCGGCGTAGTAGTAGACGACGTGTCCGGGTCGCCACTTTTTAGACCAAGGACCGCCCATGGAACAACGCCGAATTGAAGGCAAAAGCCACTGGTATCATGAGACGCAATCCAGCAAGCATCCGCAAGATATTCTGCCGCTGGTGCCGGAAGCCGCTCATGTCGACGACAGCTTTTTACTGGATCTGGCGATACCTGATGACGCCCTTTTGCCTTTTCAATCCTGGTTAACCCCTGCCCGTAAACTTGCCCAGGTTCTCTTCCCGGTTCACGTAAAACTGAATCAGATGCACACATTCAGCACCTATGAGCGGATGAGTACGGCGCTAACCGTCGCTCAGGTGTATGGCGTCCAGCGATTGTGCAATCACTATGCCGCGCGGTTAACACCGCTTCCTGGTCCTGACTCGTCACGGGAAAGTAACCATCGGCTGGCGCAAATCACCCAATATGCTCGCCAACTTGCCAGCTCTCCTTACGTGATAGGCGCACGCGATCGCCAGCATCTGGATGCGGTCGGGCTGACTACCAGCGATAGTATTTTGATGAATCAAATCATCGGCTTCGTCGGTTTTCAGGCCCGGACCGTGGCTCTGTTTCAGGCCTGGTTTGGACATCCGGTGCGCCGAATACCGGGGCTGGATATACAGCAATTCGCTCACGCTTCGCCATTTAGTGCAACAAACGCTACCTGGCACGCTGCGCCATTCCCAATCGAAAAATATCCTGCTCAGGACGAGACGACGGCCAGACATTTTCCCGCTGAACTGCAAGCGTTGGTGCCATTACTGATTCATTCACCGGTCATTTTAGATTTATTCACGACACTGATTTCCAGTACCCGGCGCAGCGCAGTACATGCGCAGGCATTTTCACTGGCGGCGCTAATGACCTCACGGATTAACGGCAGCGTGGCCTGCTTTAATGAACAGGCACATACAGCCAATGAATTAGCCAACGTTATCGCCCTGCTTCGCCAGGAGGAACGTGAATTACAGCGTTGGGAACAGCGACATCCGGTTGAGCGCGTCACCCTGCAGGCGGTACAATGGCTAACCCGAGCGCCCGACCGTTTTAGCGCCGCGCTGTTAACCCCTTTGTTCGATCAGGGCATCTCTTCTGAACAAGCGATTAACCTGCTGGCCTGGAGCGGATTGTGCGGATGGTTGAATCGCTTGAAAATCGCGCTGGGCGAGACTTATTAACCGATCCACTTACTGAAAGAGCGCTTGCCGCAACTGAGAGAATCGCGTAAAACTGTCAGCCGCTCTTTTAGCCACGAAAATAGACAATTATGCTTCAGGACAACCCGCTGCTAGCGCAGCTTAAACAGCAACTGCATTCCCAGACGCCACGTGCTGAAGGGGTGGTAAAAGCCACGGAAAAAGGCTTTGGCTTCCTGGAAGTCGATGCACAAAAAAGCTATTTCATTCCACCGCCGCAGATGAAAAAAGTGATGCATGGCGACCGCATTGTTGCGGTTATCCATACAGAAAAAGATCGTGAATCTGCCGAGCCGGAAGAACTGATCGAACCCTTCCTGACGCGTTTCGTGGGTAAAGTTCAGGGCAAAAATGATCGTCTGTCCATTGTGCCGGATCATCCGTTACTGAAAGAAGCGATCCCTTGCCGTGCCGCCCGCGGCGTTGAGCACGATTTTAAAGAAGGTGACTGGGCCGTCGCTGAAATGCGCCGCCACCCGCTGAAAGGCGATCGCACCTTCTATGCCGAGTTAACCCAATTTATCACTTTTGCTGATGACCACTTTGTCCCGTGGTGGGTCACGCTGGCACGCCATAATCTCGAAAAAGAAGCGCCGGACGGTGTGGCAACTGAGATGCTGGATGAAGGTCTGGTTCGTCAGGACTTAACCGCCCTCAACTTTGTCACCATCGACAGCGCCAGCACCGAAGATATGGACGATGCGCTGTATGCTGAAGAGCTGGCCGACGGCAAACTGCAATTAACTGTCGCCATTGCCGACCCTACGGCCTGGATTGCAGAAGGCAGCAAGCTGGATAAAACGGCAAAAATTCGCGCGTTTACTAACTATCTGCCGGGGTTCAATATCCCGATGCTACCACGCGAACTGTCTGACGATCTGTGCTCTTTACGCGCAAACGAAGTGCGTCCGGTTCTGGCTTGTCGTATGACCATCACCGCAGATGGCGCGATTGAAGACAACATCACCTTCTTCGCAGCGACGATTGAGTCGAAAGCGAAGCTGGTCTACGACAACGTCTCCGACTGGCTGGAAGATGCCGGTGACTGGCAGCCTGCAAACGACGCGATTGCTGAACAAATCCGTCTGCTACACCGTATTTGCCTGAGCCGCGGTGAATGGCGTCATAACCATGCTCTGGTATTTAAAGATCGCCCGGATTACCGTTTTGTTCTTGGTGAAAAAGGTGAAGTCCTGGACATCGTCGCTGAGCCGCGCCGCATCGCAAACCGTATCGTGGAAGAATCCATGATTGCGGCAAACATTTGCGCCGCCCGCGTGCTTCGCGACAAGCTGGGCTTCGGGATTTATAACGTCCATATGGGATTCGACCCGGCCAACGCCGACGCTATGGCCGCGCTGCTAAAAACCCATGGTATGCACGTTGATGCCGAGGAAGTCCTGACGCTGGAAGGTTTCTGCAAACTGCGCCGCGAGCTGGATGCGCAGCCTTCTGGTTTCCTCGACAGCCGAATTCGCCGTTTCCAGTCTTACGCTGAAATCAGTATCGAGCCAGGGCCGCACTTTGGGCTGGGTCTGGAGGCTTATGCCACCTGGACCTCTCCTATTCGTAAATATGGCGATATGATTAACCACCGCCTGCTTAAGGCCGTCATCAAAGGTGAAACCATTTCCCGCCCTGGGGATGATACCACGGTGCAAATGGCGGAACGTCGTCGCCTGAACCGGATGGCTGAACGTGATGTGGGCGACTGGTTATACGCCCGTTTCCTGAGTGACAAAGCCGGGACCGATACCCGCTTTGCGGCCGAGATAATTGACGTTAGCCGCGGCGGTATGCGCGTACGTTTAGTTGATAATGGTGCAGTCGCATTTATTCCTGCCCCATTCCTGCACGCCGTTCGGGACGAGCTGGTATGCAGCCAGGAAAGCGGCACGGTGCAAATTAAAGGTGAAGTGGTTTACAAAGTCACGGATGTGATTGACGTAACCATCGCCGAAGTTCGCATGGAAACCCGCAGCGTTATCGCGCGTCCAGCCGCGTAACACGTATCAATCCAGCGACCTTTCTCATTTTGTGAAAGGTCGTTTCTTTTTCCCGCCCAAATTCCCACCACCGCACTACACTTCTTTCATTCGGTCAATTTTATTTTTTTACTTTTTTCAGTTCCGCTGGCTTTGCTTTTTACGGATTCTGGATTAAACATAAATATATAAAAAAAACAATACGTTCAGCCATAATCACCACGAATGAATCATGGCTACCCATACTTTTGAGGCTCTATGCGCTTTAAACGGGATAGTACACATGATGAAAGACGTCCGGGAGCTGGTTACGTTGTATAGCTATGTGGGCACTCATAACCCCTACTGGCGTTTGTCAGAGGATTGCAACATCCTGCATTTCTCTATCGACGAAGCGTCAGAAGCTGATCAGACCATCGAATTATTACCTGAACAAGCCGATCGCATTCGCGAGATGACGGTGATCACGTCAAGTCTGTTAATGACGTTGCCCATTGAAGATGACGACATTCCCGTGCATCTGGTCGGTCGAAAAATCAATAAGCGCGAATGGGCCGGTAGCGCATCCGCCTGGGATGACACCCCCTCCGTCGCCCGCGATCTGGCCCACGGCCTCTCTTTTGCCGAACAAGTCGTTTCCGAAGCCAATTCCGTTATTGTCATTCTTGACCGCATGGGCAACATTCAGCGGTTTAATCGCCTGTGCGAAGAGTACACCGGCCTCAAAGAACGTGAAGTCATTGGTCAAAGTGTATTCACATTATTTATGAGCCGTCGTGAAGCAGCGGCTTCACGGCGCAATATTGAGGTCTTTTTTCGCGAAGGTAACTCGTATGAGGTTGAACGCTGGGTCAAGACCTGCAAAGGCCAGCGTCTGTTTCTGTTTCGCAATAAATTTGTGCATAACGGTAGCGGCAAGAACGAAATTTTTCTGATCTGTTCCGGGACCGATATCACTGAAGAACGCCGCGCGCAGGAACGACTGCGGGTGTTGGCGAATACCGACTCCATCACTGGATTACCAAACCGCAACGCAATTCATGAACTGATCAGTAATGCGATTGAGAACGCGGGCGATACGCAGGTCGGTATTGCGTACCTCGATCTGGATAACTTCAAAAAGGTAAACGATGCCTACGGGCATATGTTTGGCGATCAGCTACTACAAAGCGTGTCGCTGGCAATCCTCAGTTGCCTCGAAGACAACCAGATCCTGGCGCGGTTTGGCGGCGATGAATTCATTGTTCTTGCCACCGAAACATCCCAGGGCACACTGGAAGCCACCGCATCGCGCATTCTGACACGCCTGCGCCAGCCCTTCCGCATCGGTCTGATTGAAGTCTATACCGGATGCTCTATTGGTATATCCCTCGCACCTCAGCATGGTCAGGACTGCGAGAGCGTCATTCGTAACGCGGATACAGCCATGTACACCGCGAAAGAAGGCGGCCGTGGGCAGTTTTGTGTTTTTTCTCCGGAAATGAATCAGCGGGTATTTGAATATCTGTGGCTGGATACTAATCTGCGTAAGGCACTGGATAACGATCAACTGGTTATCCATTATCAGCCAAAGATAACCTGGCGCGGTGAAGTGCGCAGCCTGGAGGCGCTGGTTCGCTGGCAATCTCCGGAACGCGGCCTCATTCCACCGCTGGAGTTTATATCCTACGCCGAAGAATCGGGGCTCATCGTCCCGCTGGGGCGTTGGGTTATTCTCGACGTTGTGCGCCAGGTCGCGAAATGGCGCGACAAGGGAATAAACCTGCGCGTGGCGGTAAACGTTTCTGCCCGCCAGCTCGCCGACCAGACGCTGTTTACCGCACTTAAGCAGGTACTTCACGAGCTCAACTTTGAGTATTGCCCCATCGATGTTGAATTAACGGAAAGCAGTTTGATAGAAAATGAGCAACTGGCGTTGTCAGTCATTCAGCAGTTTAGCCAGTTAGGAGCGCAAATCCATTTGGATGATTTTGGTACCGGTTATTCGTCGCTGTCTCAACTGGCCCGCTTCCCGCTAGATGCCATTAAACTGGATCAGACCTTTGTCAGAGAGATCCACAAACAATCCATTTCACAATCGCTGGTACGGGCCATAGTTGCGGTAGCGCAGGCGCTCAACCTGCAGGTCATCGCCGAAGGCGTGGAAAGCGCGAAAGAGGATGCGTTTCTGACCAAAAATGGCGTCAATGAGCGTCAGGGGTTTTTATTCGCCAAACCAATGCCAGCCGCCGCATTTGAACGTTGGTATCGCCGCCATCTGAGTAAAAAAATGCGCTAATGCAGAGGGAATGAAGGTGATGAATAGCCATAAATGGACATTACATGACGACGCTATCCGCATGTAATCACAGAATATATAATATTCTTCAATCGTTCAGGTTAATACTATTTTTCCCTTCTCTTTTGCCATGAAATTCTGCATCATGAAATTCAAACTCTATTGCCA